>JAVCCG010000020.1 GCA_030765605.1 Candidatus Alcyoniella australis | reverse complement strand
ATGCTCGAGCATGAATAATCCAGGCTAAGTGATTTAACCTGGCCCGCCTAATCCACATCGCATGCTCGGTAGTACGGTGCCTTCCGGGCTTCAATTGACAGGAATCGGCTTTGCAATGACAATGTGGAGGCTTCGGGCGAGGGAAGCCGGTTGAATTCCGGCACGGTCCCGCCGCCGTAAGTGGGGACGAAAGCGGCATGCAGCCACTGGGCTACGGCCCGGGAAGGCGTCGCAAGTAGGGCGATCCATGAGTCGGAATACCTCCCCGTCGCAGGCCTGAGGAGCAGGATATTTTCAGCGCACGAGCGCGGTCCGATCCTTGGGTCAAACACCAAACCGCCGCGGATGACGGCGAAAGATTCGAGGAGGAATCGATGAAGGACTGGGCTTCTAAATGGGCTGTTTTATTGCTGGTGCTGTTCGCGACGTTGAGCATGGTGCTGGTAGTCGGCGCCTGTTCATCGGACGACGACGACGGCAGCTCGGGCGGGCGATCCGGGGACGACGACGATGACGACGACGTGGACGACGACGACGTGGACGACGACGATGATGACGACATCGACGACGACGATGATGATGACGACGACGACGATGACGTTTTTATTAACGAGATCCTCGTGGCCACCGATGACCCGGCTGTGGCCGTGGGCGACGAGACGACCTACGTTGCTACTGCCTTTGACAACCTCGGCGACGAAATGAGCGGCATCACCTTTACCTGGAGCTCGTCCAGCGATGCGGTGGCCACGGTCGACGAATACGGTTACGTCACCGGCGAGGCCGTCGGAACCGCGACGATCAGTGCCGAGGCCCAGGGGAAAGAGGGCACGCTGGACGTGTTCGTCGGCCCCGACGTGTTCGTGGTTGACGGCATCGGCGGCCTGCTGGGCCAGTTCGATACGGCCACGGGCGCCACGGTGGACGACATCCTGGCCTCTGACGCCGTACAGCTCAACGTGCCCAATGATGTCGACCTGTACTACGACTCGCTGGTGATCGTCGATTCGGGCGATTACGGCGCGGGCATCAACGGCGACGAGCAACTATTGATCGTCGATCTGTGGACCAAGGACTTCTACTCGATTCAGCTCTACACCGACTCTCCGTGGTCCGTGGTGGTGGCCGACGATGTGGCCTGGGTCACAAGCAATCTGGGTGACGGCGTGTTGGGCGTGAATTTGAACAAGGGCGTGAAGGTCGGCTACGTCGGCCTGCCCTCGGGTTCGGCGCCGACCGAGATCACCCGTGCGCGCGGCAATCTCTACATTGCGCTAAGCGACTACGACCTGACGAGCTACACCTACGGCGACGATCCGGGCGTGGCAGTTGTCGATCCGGGGAGCTTCACGCTGAACGCGATTATCCCCACCAGCGGGCTGAACACCACCAACGTAGTGACGTCCATCGACGGCGAGACGGTCTATGCGATCAACTCCGGCGACTACGGCGCCACGGTAAACGGTTCGATCGACGTGATCGACGCCTCGAACAATACGATCACCGAGACGCTGAGCATCGGCGTTGCCCCCGGGCCGGCAGTGATGACCCTGGATGGGCAGCTGGTGGTTGCCGACAGCAGCGATGGCAAGATCTACGTTTACATCATCGAAAGCGGCATTTGGACACGCGGCGCGGGCAATCCGATCATTATCCCGGGTTGCAGTTATGTATCGCGGCTCGCGGTCTACTCGGACAACACGGTGTTTGCCTCCGACTTCCTCAATGGCAAGGTCTACCCGATCAATCCCATCGATTGGACGGTGGGCACTGCATACGAGTTCGGCACATTCTTCCCGCAGGACATCATCGGCTGGCGCTAAGCCGTCGCAGTTTCCAGATCCCACGGGCCGGGGCGTGTCCCCGGCCCTTTGTTTGTCGATTGACCGCGTGTGCGCGCTGCCACACAATGGGCCGATTCGATGAAGCCTATTGACCCCCGCGCCGTGACGATCGAAGTCCTCGACCAGCAGCGAAAAAGCTGCGCGATCGAGCTGGCCCGCGAGGTGACCTTGAGCATCGAGCTCAACGGCGAGAGGGCGGCTACGTTGCTATGCACGCCCGAATACCCCGACGAGTTGACCGTGGGCTTTCTGTTGGCCGACGGAGCGATTAGCTCGGCGGACCAGATCGAAAAGCTGAGCATTGAGGACGATGGCGACTCGATTTGCGCCAAGGTCGCGGCGCCGGGTTGCATGCCGGCAAACGAGCGGCTGGTGACCAGCGGCCTGGGCAAGGGAACCCTGGGCCGCGGGGCGCTTGACGCGGGCAGAGCCGGAGAGCTTAGGGTGCGCGACGGGTTGCAGATCGCCGCGTCACGGATTAGCGTGCTGATCAGCGAGCTGACTGAAAAGGCCACACAGCTGCATCACCTCACCAACGGTGTACACGGAGCGGCGCTGGCCGACGAGGACGGTATCCGCCTGCTGCGCGAGGATGTGGGCCGCCACAACGCCGTGGACAAGCTGGCCGGGCGCTGTCTGCTCGACGGCCTGGATCCGGCGCGCTACTGCCTGCTGTGCACCGGTCGCATCAGCAGCGAAATGCTGATCAAGACCGCGCGTCTGGGTGTGCCGCTGCTGATCAGCCGCGCCGCGCCTACCAGTCTGGCGGTGGAACTGGCGCACAGCACGGGCGTCACGCTGGTCGGATCGGCGCGCGGCGATCGCTTCAGGGTTTTTGCCAATGCACAGAGGATCGTATGGGAGGAACGTTGATTCCGCTGATCAGCATCGTGGGCAGGTCCGGCTCGGGCAAGACGACCTATCTTGAGAAGCTGCTGCCCGAGCTAAAAGCGCGCGGCCTGAGCGTGGCCGCGGTCAAACATTACGCCCATGGATTTGAAATGGATCACGAGGGCAAGGACACCTGGCGCTTGCGGCGGGCAGGCGCGGACCACGTGCTGCTGGCCGGGCCGGGGGCAGCGGGCATGATCGCCGGATTCGAAGGCGAAATCGACGTGTACGAGGCGGTGAGCCGCTATCTGCCGCGTTGCGACCTGGTGATCACCGAGGGCTACAAGCACGGCAGCGCGCCCAAGATCGAGCTGCTGCGCAGCGCCGTGGGCCGCGAGCTGATCTGCGATGGGCCCGATCAGCGGCTGGTGGCGGTGATCACCGACTACGACGAGCTAGAGTGCGACGTGCCCCGCTTTGGCCTGGACGACCCGTCGGCGTTGGCCGACTGGCTGATCGCCGAGTTCGTCGAGCCTGCCAGGCGTACAACCCGCGCCGAGCTGCGCGTGGACGGACGCAGGGTGGAGCTCAAGCCGTTCGTCGAGCGCATGCTGGCCCACGGATTGTCGGGGATGATCGAGCCGCTACGCGGCTGCGACGATGGTCGCTCCATCGAGCTGCGGGTCGAACTGGCCCAGAAGGAATAGTCCGCGTTCATAGTGCGGATTAGCTTGGCCGGGATCTATTCCACGTAGAACGTGCCCTCGAGCTTGTTGCTGGAAAAGCCGCAGACGTCCGTCCAATACATCTCGAAGTTGTGGTAACCCACGTTGAGCGGGGTCTCCGAGCCGCTGAGCTGGATGCCGAACTGGATTCCGGTATCGCTGGTCGAGCAGCCCAGTTCCACGTTGATGTCGCTGGTGGAGGTGCTGTCGCCGTTCTCGTCGGAGAAGAAGATCATTCCGCCGGTGAGATTCCCCTCGTCGTCCTCGTAGCTGCAGGCGATGAGGATCGTGTCAGTGGAGCCGATCTGTGGCGTTTCGGAGGTCGCCTGGCCGCCGTTGACCGAGAAGACCAGGCCGTAGAGTCGTGGCGCGGTGTTGTTGCCGCAGTCGCCGTCCCACTCGCACTCGCTTTCGACCTCCTCGTCCGGGCAGCCGCCGAGCAAGGCAACGGTCAACAACAGTGCGAGAGCCAACAGGATCCAATTGAGTTTCATTTCGAGACCTCCACTTCGACAAGATCCTACTCTGTCCTTTTGGTCGGGCCAAGCTTTGGTACAATCGGAAACCGAACCCGATTAATAGCTCTGACCAGCGGGGGACGCGATGAAGCAAAGCGTGGGTGCGTCGACAATCGAGCTGGTGGTGGGGGACATCACCGGGCAGCGGGTCGATGCGATCGTCAACGCGGCCAATCGCAGCCTGCTCGGCGGCGGCGGGGTCGACGGAGCGATCCATCGCGCGGCCGGACCCGAGCTGATCGAGGCCTGTCGCCCGTTGGGCGGCTGCGCGACCGGCCGGGCCAAGATCACGTCCGGATTCGGGCTGGACGCGCAGTACGTGATTCACACTGTGGGGCCGATCTGGCACGGCGGCAACGCGGGCGAGTCCGAGCTGCTGCGCTCGTGCTATCTAAGCAGCCTCGAGCTGGCGGTTGAGCACGACCTGCGCTGGGTTGCCTTTCCCTCGATCAGCACCGGTGCATACCGCTATCCGCTGGAGCAGGCGGCGCGCATTGCTTTGGGGACCGTGACCGAGTTTCTCGCCGGGTCGGCAGTCGAGCTCGAAGTGCGGTTTGTGCTGTTCAGCCGTTCCGATTTCGAGACCTACGCCGTTGCCCTGCGCGAACTCGCGCCAGAGGCGGATCGAGCTTGACCTGCCGCGGTCATGCGGTACAGGATTGATTCCACGATCAAGATTAATGGAGCGGACGATTTCGAACCTCAGCGCATGGTGCATCGTAGTCGGGGCGGGCAGCGGCAGCCGGATGGGCGCCCAGCGTCCCAAGCAATTTTTACGCCTGGGACGGCGCAGCGTGTTGAGCCACACCCTGGCCGTGGTCTGCGGCGTGGAGCTGATCCAGGGCGTGGTGGCGGTAGTGCCGCGCAATCGACTGGCAGACGTGCGGCGCATGGTGCGGCGCGATCCGGCGCTGTCCAAGGTGGCGTATATCGTTGCCGGCGGGGCTGAGCGCGCGGATTCGGTGCTCGCCGGGCTTGACGCCCTGGACGGGCAGTGCGATGTGGTGGCGATCCACGACGCGGCGCGGCCGTTGGTCTTGCCCTCGCAATTCGCCAAGACAATCCGCGTGGCAGCGCGTTTCGGCGCGGCGGTGCTGGCCGTACCGGTGTGCGACACGATTAAGCAGGCCACGGACGAGGGGGTCGTACTCCAAACCCCGGACCGCCGCCGGCTGTGGGCCGCCCAAACACCCCAGGCGTTCGAGCGCAACCTGCTGCTCGACGCCTACCGCGCGGCGCACGACGATGGGTTCAGCGCCACGGACGACGCGGCGCTGGTCGAACGCATCAACGGCCGGGTGGTGCTGGTGCCCGGTTCACCGGAGAATTTTAAAATCACCACGCTCCACGATTTGCAACACGCCCGGCTGGTGCTCGCCCAACGGCGCGGGGCCGCGCGATGAGGGTCGGGCACGGATTCGACGTACACCGGCTCGTGCCGGGCCGCAGGCTGATCCTCGGCGGCGTACAGATCGAACACCCGCTGGGCCTCGAGGGGCACTCGGATGCCGACGTGCTGGCTCACGCTGTGGCCGACGCGCTGCTGGGCGCAGCGGGTTTGGGCGATATCGGCCGCCATTTTCCTGACGACGATTCGCAGTATCGCGGTGCGGACAGTCTCGAGCTGCTCTCGCGGGTCGCGGAGCTGATTACTCAGGGCGGCCTGACGGTCGGCAACGTCGACGCCACGATCATCGCCCAGGCGCCGCGGATGGCGCCGCACATCGAACCGATGCAAACCAACTTGGCGCGGGCGATGTCCATTGCCCCGGTGCAGGTCAACGTCAAGGCCACCACCACCGAGGGTTTGGGATACATTGGCGAGGGACTCGGAATCGCGGCCCACGCCGTGGCCCTGCTAGAGCTGATCTCCGAATCCTGATCCCCTACTGCAGCGCTTGATTGGCCGATGTGCGAGGTCTAAGATTGGGCGTTTGCAGCACAAACCCCAGGGGGGCGAGATGACGATCAGCGTCTACAACACTATGAGCCGCACCAAGCAGCCGTTCGAGCCGCAGCAGCCCGATCTCGTACGAATGTACGTCTGCGGGGTCACGGTCTACGACATGTGCCACGTGGGGCACGCCCGCGCCTCGGCGGCCTTCGACGTGATCGTGCGCACCCTGCGTCACTTCGGCTACAATGTGAAGTACGCGCGCAACATTACGGACGTGGACGACAAGATCATCGCCCGCGCCAATCAGCGCGGCGTGGAGCCCGCGCAGATCGCGGAGCAATACATCGCCGAGATGTACACTGACTTCGACGCCCTTGGGTTCGTGCGGCCCGACATCGAGCCGCGGGCCACCGAGCACATCCCGCAGATCGTGGTCGCGGTCAAAGCGCTGGTCGACAAGGGCATGGCATACGAGCGCGACGGCGACGTCTACTTTCGCGTTAAAGCCTTCAAGGATTACGGCAAGCTCAGCCGGCGCGACGTGGACGAGCTGCGCTCGGGCGAGCGGGTTGAGATCTCCGAGGCCAAGGAGGATCCGCTGGACTTCGCGCTGTGGAAGGCAAGCAAGCCCGGCGAGCCGTCGTGGGACAGCCCATGGGGCCCGGGACGCCCCGGCTGGCACATCGAGTGTTCGGTGATGAGCGCCGAGCATTTGGGCACGCCGCTGGACATCCACGGCGGCGGCCAGGATCTGATTTTCCCGCACCACGAGAACGAGATCGCCCAGGCCGAGGCCCTCGAGGGGCACTGCTTCTGCAACTACTGGCTGCACAACGGCCACGTCAAAATCAACCAGGAGAAGATGAGCAAGAGCCTGGGAAACTTCTTCACCATCCGCGAGGTGCTGCAACACTACCAGCCCGAGGTCGTGCGTTACTTCCTGGTCTCGGTGCACTATCGCAGCCCCATCGATTACTCGGACCAAGCACTGCGCGAGGCGGCCACGGCGGTCGAGCGGATCTACGTTGCTTGGGACGCGATGAACAGGGCGTCGATCGCCCTGGGCGATGTGCCGGTCGAGCCCGAGGATCTCGAGGGCGAGGACAAGGCCGCCCTGGGCAAGATCGATCTGGCCCTGGACAGCTTCGAGGAAGCGATGGCCGACGACTTCAATAGCGCACGGGCCCTGGGCAACCTGTTCGATCTGGTGCATCAGACCAACTCGTTGTGCGAGCAGGTCGAGCAGCAGCCGCGGCCGGAACTGGCCGCGCTGCTGATCCGGGCCCGCGAGGTGTTCCTGCAGATGCGCGAAGTGCTGGGGATCTGCCAATCCGAACCCGCCGACTACTACGCGGACAAGGCCCGCCGCGCGCTCATCGATAAGGGGATTACACCCGAACAGATCGAGGCCAAAATCGCCGAGCGCGCCGCGGCCCGCACGGCGCGCGACTTTGCCAGGGCCGATGCAATCCGCGACGAACTGGCCGCCTCGGGAGTGGTGCTCAAGGACAACCGCGACGGCAGCACGGGCTGGACCGTGGCCGCGGCCGACAAGCCGCTCAAGGATTGACCTGCCAAGGTAAGCGGGCTTGCCAAATTATTTGTTTGCTGATAGAAGTGATTATACTTAACCGGCAACAACCGGCTACGTTTGATAAGCTGCATAATATCAACTTGTTATGTGGTATGGACCATGAGGAGGGGGTATGGTGGACCACCCCAAGGAATCCTTAAAAATCGTGCGCGATTACAGCCAGGAGGTCGAGCGGATCTCCGATGTTTTGGAAAATATCACCAAAATTAAGCCGACACTGGCGCGCGTGATCAAGGAGATTCAACGCTTCAGCGGGTGCGAGGCCGTGGGCATCCGACTGTGTGACGAACAGGGCGATTATCCATACTTCACCTGGGACGGGTTTAAAGAGGATTTCGTCCGTAAGGAGGGCAAGCTGCTGGCCCGCGACGCCACGGGCAACCGAATCCTTACGCCGGAGGGCGATACCTATCTGCTCGAGTGCATGTGCGGTAACGTGATCTGCTCCAAGACCGATCCGAGCAAACCGTTTTTTACGCAGAAGGGCAGCTTCTGGAGTAACAACACCAGCGCAATGCTCGAGCAGACCACCGACGAGGACCGCGGCAGCCATACCCGCAACTACTGCAACGCCTGCGGCTACGAGTCAGTGGCGTTGATTCCGATCGCCAACGCGGTCGGCCGAGTGGGGCTGATCCAGCTCAACGACAAACGCATCGGCGGCTTTACCATGGAGCTGATCGAGTCGTTGGAGCTGCTGGCCGACCACATCGGTTTGGCGCTGCTCAACCACGAGATGATGAAGAACCTGAAAAAGATAAAAACCGAACTGGCCCGCCTGCGGGCCGAAGATCTGGATGAGGTCATCAGATGAGCGAATCCAAGACTCGCGTTTACTGCTCCGGCGCCCTGTTCAACGACAAAGAGCGCGAGGAGATGGCGCAGATCGCCGCCGCCCTCGAGGCCCAGGGCTTCGAGACCTTTCTGCCGCATCGCGACGGCCTGGAAATCACGCCGCTGGCGAGCATGCTGGTCAACCTGGGAGTCGAGAACGAACAGGCGCACGAACTTTGGGAAAAGGCGATCTTCAGCCTCGACGCCTATCAGGTGGTGCGCGGTTGCGACGCGGCGGTGGTCAACCTCAACGGCCGCGTGCCCGACGAGGGCGCGGTGGCCGAGGCGGCCCTGGCCTGGAGCGCGGGCAAGGTGCTCGTGGCCTACAAGGACGATCCGCGTTCGCTGTACTTTGGCAAGGACAACCCGATGGTCAGCGGCCTGTTCGAGTTCCAGCTCTACGCCGGGCTGCCCGGGGTGATCAGCGCGATCAAGGCCGGGTTGGCCGAGCAGGGTGATCAGACCAAGGCCGTGCCGACAATCGAGGGCAAGATGAACCAGGCTCTCGATCTGGGCGCCAAGATCTGGGGGGCGCTGCAATCGCCTGACGGCCTGCTGGCCGTGGCCAAGGCGCTGGTCTAGCGGTAATTACCTCAACCCCGATTGTTGCCCATCGCTGACCCTTGAACGTCCCGCGATTCAGGGTAGAGTGAGCCGATGAAGCGCTTCGAGCTGGTCTGCGATTACACGCCCCAGGGCGATCAGCCCGAGGCGATCGAGCGCTTGGTGAGCGGGCTCGAGTCCGGGGCCAAGCACCAGGTGTTGCTGGGGGTCACCGGCTCGGGCAAGACCTTCACCATTGCCAACGTGGTGGAGCGGCTCAATCGTCCGACACTGGTGATGGCCCACAACAAGACCCTGGCCGCGCAACTGTTCTCGGAGTTCCGCGAGCTTTTTCCGAACAACGCGGTCGAGTTCTTCGTCTCGTACTACGACTATTACCAGCCCGAGGCCTACCTGCCGACCACGGATACGTACATTGAGAAAGACAGCTCGATCAACGAGCGCATCGATCGTCTGCGCCACAGCGCCACGCGCAGCCTGCTCGAGCGCCGCGACGTGCTGATCGTGGCCTCGGTCTCGTGCATCTACGGCCTGGGCAGTCCGGACTTCTACCGGCGGATGCACCTGATCGTGGAGCGCGGCCAGACGATCTCGCGCCAGGATTTGATCCGCAAGCTGGTCGACATCCAATATGAGCGCAACGACATCGACTTCCATCGCGGCACGTTTCGTGTGCGCGGCGACGTGGTCGAGGTTTTTCCGATCTACGAGAACGAACACGCGGTGCGGTTCGAATTTTTCGACGATGGGATCGAGGCGATCCGAGAGGTCGATCCCCTGCGCGGCGTAGTGGTGGCCCAGCTGCCGCGGGCCGCGATCTTTCCGGCCAGCCACTTCGTTACGCCCGAGGACCAGCTACAGCGCGCCATCGTCACGATCCGCGAGGAGCTCGAGCAGCGCCTGACCGAGCTCAAGGCTCAGGAGAAACTACTCGAGGCCCAACGCCTGCGCCAGCGCACCGAGTTCGACCTGGAGATGATTCGCGAGATGGGCTACTGCTCGGGAATCGAGAACTACAGCCGCCACCTCGACGGCCGGGCATCGGGTACGCCGCCCGAGCCGCTGTTAAGCTACATGCCGGACGACGCGCTGATTGTCCTGGACGAGAGCCACCAGAGCGTGCCGCAGATCGGCGCAATGTTTCGCGGCGACCGCAGCCGCAAGACTACTCTGGTCGACTACGGCTTCCGTCTGCCCTCGGCCCTGGACAACCGGCCGCTGACCTTCGAGGAGTTCGAGGGGCGGGTGGGGCAGACGATCTACGTCTCGGCCACGCCCGGCGATTTCGAACTGCAAAAATCGGGCGGGCAGGTGATCGATCAAGTGATTCGGCCCACCGGCCTGGTCGATCCCAAACTGACGCTCAAGCCGGCCAAGGGCCAGGTGGACGACCTGCTGGAACAGATCCGGCGTCGCGTAGAGGCGGGCGAGCGCGTGCTGGTGACCACCCTTACCAAGCGCCTGTCCGAGGAGCTCTCCGACTACTATCGCGAGCTGGGGGTCAAGGCGCGCTACATGCACTCGGGCATCGACACCATCGAGCGCACCGAGCTGCTGCGCGACCTGCGCCAGGGCAAGTACGACGTGCTGATCGGCATCAACCTGTTGCGCGAGGGGCTCGACCTGCCCGAGGTCAGCCTGGTGGCGATCCTCGACGCGGATAAGGAGGGCTTCCTGCGCTCCACGCGCAGCCTAATCCAAACCATCGGCCGCGCCGCGCGTAACGTCAACGGCGAAGTGATTTTTTACGCCGACCGCATCACCAACTCGATGCGCGGAGCGATCGACGAGACCGACCGTCGCCGCGCCAAGCAGTTGGCGTACAACGAGCAACACGGGATCACGCCCGAGACGATCCGCAAGCAGATCGTCGACGTGATGGGCTCGATCTTTGAGCGCGACTATTTGACCGTGCCCGTGGAGACCGACGAGGAACTGCCGCTGGACAAGATCCCCGACGCCATCGAGGCGCTGGAGCGCAAGATGCGCGCGGCCTCTAAAAAGCTGGATTTCGAACAGGCGGCGCAGCTGCGCGACCGCATCCGACAGCTCGAGTCCCGCCTGCTGGGATTGGACTAAATCAACCCCGCCTTGAGGATGTCGTGCAGGTGCAGCGCGCCGACGATCTTGGTCGAGCGCGGCGAGGCGGTGACGAACAACACGGTGATGTTGTTGTCCTCCATCGTGCGCAGGGCGCGCGCGGCCAGGGCGTCGGCCTCGATGGTCTTGGGCCCCTTGGTCATCATCTGGGCGGCCGTGGTGTCGATGAACTTGTCGGCCAGGCGCTGAAGCCCGCGGCGCAGGTCGCCGTCGGATACGCAGCCGATCAGCCGGCCGCGCTCGTCGAACACGCCGGTGATGCCCAGACGCTTGGCGCTCATTTCCATCAGCACGTCCGTGCCCTTGGCATCGGGCCCCACGCGTGGCAGCTCGTCGCCCGTGCGCATCAGGTCCGAGACCTTGAGCAGCAGGCGTTTGCCTAATGCGCCGCCGGGATGCAGCGTGGCGAAGTCCTGCTCCTTGAAGCCGCGCGCCTCGAGCAGCGCCACGGCCAGGGCGTCGCCCAGGGCCAGCGCCGCGGTGGTCGAGGAGGTCGGAGCCAAATTCAGCGGGCAGGCCTCGCGCGCCACCTGCGCGTCGAGCACCACGTCGGCGCGCTTGGCCAGCGTGCTGTCGGTATTGCCGGTGATCGCGATCAACGGCACCTTGATCAGTTTGAACGTGGGCAGCAGGTCCAGCAGCTCGCGGGTCTCGCCCGAGTATGACAGCGCCAGCACCACGTCCTCGGGCCGCACCATGCCCACGTCGCCGTGGGCCGCCTCGGCCGAATGCAGAAAGAACGCCGAGGTGCCGGTGCTGGCCAGGGTCGAGGCGATCTTCTGCCCGACCAGTCCGGACTTGCCCATGCCGGTGACCACGACCTTGCCGCGGCATTGCAGCATCGCCTCCAGCGCCCGGCCGAAGGCCGCACCGATACGCTTCTCAAGATCGGCCACCGCCTCGGCCTCGGCCCTGATCGTGCGCCGGGCGACCTCGAGTAATCGGCGTTTAATCGGACTCATTACCGAAGCTCTTGTGCTTGAGGGCGGCCTTGATGAACGAGGCGAACAGCGGATGTGGCCGCTGCGGGCGGCTTTTGAATTCGGGGTGATACTGGCAGCCCAGGAACCACGGATGGTCCTCGATCTCCACGATTTCGACCAAGTCGCCGCGCTCGAACACACCTGAGATTTTCAGCCCGGCCGACTCGATCTGTTCGCGATAGGCGTTGTTGAACTCGTAGCGGTGACGGTGCCGCTCGGCGATCTCGCTGCGTTTGTACGCGCCGAAGGCCAAGCTCTTGCGCTGCGTGATTTTGCAGGGGTACGAGCCCAGACGCATTGTGCCGCCCATTTCGAGTACGGTTTTCTGCTCCTCCATCAGGTCGATCACCGGATGCTTGGCCTTGGCCCGGAACTCGGTGGAGTCGGCGGCGCGCAGCTTGCACACGTTGCGTGCGAACTCGACCACCGCCATCTGCATTCCCAAACAGATGCCGAAGTAGGGGATGCCCTTGGTGCGCGCGTAATGCACCGCGGCGATCTTGCCCTCGTGCCCGCGTTCGCCGAACCCGCCTGGAACCAGTACGCCCGAGACCTCGCCGATGCACTTGGCCGCGCCGTCGTGCTCGATATCCTCGCAATCGACGAACTTGAGCTCGACCAGCGAGCGGTTGGCCAGCCCGCCGTGGGCCAGCGCCTCGTTGAGCGATTTGTAGCTGTCGGTGAGATGTACGTATTTGCCGACCACGGCGATCACCGCCTTGTGCTTGGCGCGCTTGATCGTGTTGACCACCTTGCGCCACGGCTTGAGGTCCGGCGCGCCGGTCCAGATTCCGAGCTTGTCGGCCACGCGGTCGTCCAGGCCCTCCTTGTGGAACAGCAGCACCACCTCGTAGATGATATTTACGTTCTTGGCCGTGATCACATCCGCCACGGCGATGTCGCAGAAAAGGCTGATCTTGGACTTGATCTCGGGCGGCAGGAAGCGGTCGGAGCGGCAGAGCAGAATGTCGGGCTTGATGCCCATCTGGCGCAGTTGGGCCACCGAGTGCTGGGTGGGCTTGGTCTTGAGTTCGCCGGCGGTGGGGATGAACGGCACCAGCGTCAGGTGGATGTAGATCACGTTCTCCTGGCCGACGTCGGCCTTGAACTGGCGGATCGCCTCGAGGAACGGCATGCTTTCGATGTCGCCCACCGTGCCGCCGATCTCGACGATAACCACGTCGAAGCCGCTACCGACCTGCTTGATGTAGTCCTTGATCTCGTTGGTGATGTGCGGGATTACCTGCACCGTTCGTCCCAAATAGTCGCCGCGGCGTTCCTTGGTGATTACCGACTCGTAGATCCGGCCGGTGGTGCAGTTGTTGAGCTGGCTGGTGGTCGTGCTGATGAAGCGCTCGTAGTGCCCCAGATCGAGGTCGGTCTCCGCGCCGTCGTCGGTGACGTAGACCTCGCCGTGCTGGAACGGGCTCATGGTGCCCGGGTCGACGTTGATGTAGGGATCCATCTTCTGGATCGTGACGCGTAGTCCGCGGGCCTCGAGCAGCGCGCCGAGGGAGGCGGCGGCAATTCCCTTGCCCAAGCTGGAGACCACGCCGCCGGTAACGAAAATATACTTAGTCTTGTCCTTGCCCATCTACCCTTTCCGTCCTTTTTAAGATCTTGGAGCCCTCGGAGCATTGGCCCCATTGTTGTATTTGTCAGTCCCCCGCAGCCAGGATGTCCTCGGCCCGCTTTAAATCATCGGGGGTGTCGATGCCGATCGTCGCGCCTTGTACCGGTACCGTGCGAATGCGCAGACCGTGATACAGCGCGCGTAGTTGTTCGAGCTTTTCGGCCTTTTCCAAATCGCACGGTCCCCAGTTGACCAGCTCGAGCAGCGTGCGCTTGCGATAGACGTAGAGGCCGATGTGCGCCCACACGCCGTCGGGCACGCTTTGGGGCAACCCGCATCCGGGCTCCGGGTACAGGTCGCGAAAAAACGGAATCGGCGAGCGGCTGAAGTACAGCGCCCAATCGTCGGCGTCGCGTACGACTTTGACAACCGACGAATCGCAAAGCTCGCACGGATCGCGTAGCGGCCGCACCAGCGTGGAGAGCTGGCAATTGGGATCGACGATCAAGGGGTGCACCGCACGGTCAATGGATTCGGGCTCGATGAACGGCTCGTCCCCCTGGACGTTGACCACGATTCCGCAGGGGATGTCGCGCACGGCCTCGGCCACGCGGTCGGTGCCCGACTGGTGGTACTGGGACGTCATCTTGACCGTCGCGCCCAGTCCGCGCACGGCGTCGGCGATGCGCTCGTCGTCGGTGGCCACGATCACCTCGCCCACTGAGCGCGCGCGCTGCACACGCTGCACTACGTGGGCGATAACCGGCCTGTCTCCGAGCGTGGCCAACAATTTTCCGGGGAAACGACTTGCCTGGTAGCGAGCCGGTATGCAGGCGATTATTTGTTTCATCGAGGGGTTTTTGCGAAGTATAGCACCGGTTTTGGCACTGTCAAGAAAAGCGTTGATCAGCGGTCTGCAGTCAGCTTGAAGGCCTCGATTTTGCGGTCGAGGGTCTGGCGGGTGATGCCCAGTCGGCGTGCCGCCTCGCTCTTGTTCCAGACGCAGCTGCCCAACACGCGGTTGATCAACGCGCGTTCCACGGCCGAGACCGCGGCCGACAGGCTGTCCCCGGGCTGCGGTCCGCCCGCGGCGAACTCCCCCGCATCGGGCAAGTCGAAGTCCTCGGGCCGCAGCTCGAGATCGTCGGTCATGACCGCGGCCCGGCGCAGCGCGTTGCGCAGTTGGCGCACGTTGCCCGGCCAGCTATAGCCACGCAGCAACTCCAGCGCCTCGTGGTTTAGCCGCGGGCGTCGGCCGCGAACCCCCGACTCGGCGGCCAGGAAGTGTTCGATCAGCTTGGGCAGATCCTCGGGCCGTTCGCGCAGGGGCGGCACCCGCAGCTCGATTACCGCCAGGCGGTAGTACAGGTCCTCGCGGAACCTCCCCTGTTCCACCAGTCGGCGCAGGTCGCGGTTGGTGGCCGCGATTACCCAGACGTCGGTGTGCCGCATTTTGGTCTCGCCCAGCCGGCGGAACTCGCCGGTCTCCACCGCGCGCAGCACTTTGGCCTGGATCTCGGGCGGCGCGTCGCCGACCTCGTCGATCAGCAGCGTACCGCCGTCCGCCGCCTCGAACAGCCCCTCGCGCGCGGCCACCGCGCCGGTGAACGCGCCGCGGGAGTGGCCGAACAGCTCGCTCTCAGCCACGTGGGCCGGCAGCGAGGCCGCGTTGAACACCACGAACGGACGGCCGCGCCGGGGCGAGCGCTCGAACAGGGCCTGCGCCACCAGCTCCTTGCCCACGCCGGTCTCCCCGGTGATCAATACTTCCAGGCAGCCCTCCGCCGCGTGTTCGATCTGACGCTGCAGGCGTTCCATGGTCGGGCTGGAGCCGACGATCCGCCCGTCGTCGGGCCCCTTGATCTTGCCCTGGGCCGCGCGCCCCTCCAGGGCCAGCCCCAACAGCACGGTCACGGCCTCGATCAGCTCGCGGTCGTGCTCGGGCAGCTCCGCGGCCGCGGGATATTCGGCCTGCAGCACGCCCAGCAGTTCGCGACCGGGGCGGATCGGCACGAACAGCCCGCCTTGAGCCGCTACGCCGTCGTCCTCGGATGAGACGAACAGGCTGCGCCCCTGGCGCAGCATGCCGGCGATCAGCTCGTTGGTCTGGGGAGCCGGGCCGCGCTCGTCGATTATCCCGTCCCGTGCGCTGAGGGTCGGGCCCGGGCGATCGCCGTCGTTGAGCTGCAATCCCAGCCGCAGCGTCTGCGCACCGCAGTGCGGCATCATCTCTTCAAGCGCGGCCCGGGCGATGCGGCCCGGATCGCGCTCGCGTCCCAGGGCCTGGGCCAAGCGCACGACCATCGCCGATTCCGGCGGCGGGGCGCTGGGGAACCGTGCCCGTTGCCCCTCGTCGAGCACGTCGGTCACCAGCGTGCCCAAGGCGGAGCTGGAGCGGAACTCACAGACAAAGCAACCCACGCCGATCCGATCGCCCTCGGCCAACTGGGCTCTAGAGACCGGTCGGCCGTTGAGCGTGGTTCCGTTTTTACTTCCCAGGTCGCGCAGCCTGACCGCGTCCGGGGTCAGTTCGATCAATGCGTGACGACGTGAGACGCTAAGGTCGGGGAGAAACACCTCGGCCTGGCGCGCACGCCCGATCAGCGTTCGGCCGCTCAAGGCGAAGCTGGCCAGGACCGGGCCTGCGGATTTACTGATCAGCAGCCAGCCCCGCTCCACGAGGTTGTTCAATCTTGGTCCGCCTTGCGGTTAACATCGGTGCGTTTGCGCAACCTCGCCAGGCGGTATTTGAAGGTCGAGATCGGCATGCCCAGCGCCTCGGCCGTGAGGTCGACGCGGTTGTCGTTGAAGAACATCGCGCGCTTGATTGTGCCGGCCTCGAACCAGTCCATCGCCTCCTGCAGCAGCCCGTTTTCGCCGTTGCTGCGCAGGGAGGGGATCGGGAACTTGATCCAGGGAAAGACGTCCTCCTCGGTGGGCTCCCAGGGCAGGGAGGCCAGGTACTGCATCTCGCCGGCGAGCTCGAGCATGTTGCCCGGCCAGAAGTAGTTGGACAGCAGCTTGTAGAGCTTGGCCGGCAGCCGCGCTTCGGACTTGCCCATCATCCGCCGCACTTGGCCGTAGATCGCCTCGGCGATCTCGCCCAGATCGTCCATCCGCTCGCGTAGCGGCGGAACCGAAAAGGCCGCGGCCTTGAGCGCGGCCTGCAGCGGCTCGGGAAGCTTGGTCAGCGTCTGCAACTCGCCGAGGGTGATGTGCGAGATGAAGATCATCCGGCAGCGCGCCGGCCAGTAGAGCCGGCCGTTCTGCCGGCGGTAGCGCTGTTCAAGGGCGCAGCGGGTCAGCTCGGAGAGCAGCTCGACCGAGGCCCGGTCGATCAGGTTGACGATCAGCGTGCCCTCCTCGGCCAGGTCGAACACGCCCAATTCGGGGACCAGCGCGCCGCTACGCGGATTGGTGCGGCCGAAAAGCACCTCGCGCGCCTGCTCCTCGTTCACCGACGACAGATCGATCTCGACCAGTGATCCGGGCAGCCCGGAGTGGCGGTGAATCAGCTTGGCGATGGTGCGCTTGCCCACGCCGGTCTCGCCGATCAGCAGCAGCAGCTCGCGCGAGCGCGCCAGCTTGCTCAGTTGTTGCGAGTTCAGCGCTGCCAGGCGTTTGACCTCGTCCATGTCGCAGAACTCGATCGAGGTGTGCAACGGCGGGATCGCGGGCTTGATCGCACAGCGCGCCTTGAGCAGGCATTGATTGAGCACCAGGGAGACCTCTTCGTCGTCCATGCCCCAGGGCAGCGCGCAGATCCCCGCGGGACCGGAGTAGGGGTCGCGCACAAAGGCGAGCTTTTCGACCCGGGACGACGACTCGCGCAGGATCAGCCGCAACGCGCGGTCCGTCTCGCTCGACGCGCTGTCGCCGCCCTCGGTGCCCTGCGAATCGACGTAGACCAGCATGTCCATCGGGCCGCGGTCGAGGGCCTCGGTCAGGCCCTTAACGTCCGCTGCGCGTTCGACCCTGATCGGCAGTTCCAACAGCCGGGCGATGCGCTCGCGATCCTGCGCACAGCTCCCCAATATCAGGACGCTATACGTACGTGTGGCTGTGTTGTGCGCGTTGGGATACATCATTAAGTATGGCATAATTTAGCACGCAGGATTAGAAAGCGGCAATCAGTAATATGAAGGCGAGGCGGCGTGGGCAAGACCTTGATCATCGGCGTCGGCGGTGGCACAGGCTCGGGAAAGACCACCATCGCAAAAAAGATCCTGCAGCGCCTGGCAGGCGCGAGCGTGGCGCTGATCCCCCTGGACGCCTACTACCGCGACCAGAGCCGCCTGCCGTTGGAGCAGCGCTCCGCGACCAACTACGACCACCCCAACGCCATCGACGTCGAGCTGCTGATCGAGCATCTCAACGCCCTGCTCGAGCGGCGGCCGGTGCAGCGTCCGGTCTACAGCTATCTCGAGCATACGCGCACTGCAAAGACCGAGCTGCTCGAGCCCTGCGAGGTGCTGATCATCGAGGGGATCCTCGCCTTGGCCGACGAGCGTTTGGGCCAACTGATGGACGTGCGGATCTACGTGGACACCGACGACGACATCCGCTTCATTCGGCGGCTGGTGCGCGACGTCAGGGAGCGCGGACGCAGCGTCGAGTCGGTGATCGAGCAGTACCTGGGCCAGGTGCGGCCGATGCACCAGCTTTACGTGGCCCCCACGCGGCGGCGGGCGCACCTGATCGTGCCCGAGGGGGGCGACAACGAGGTGGCGATTGACATCATCTGCTCCAAGATCAGCCAGTCGATGAGGCGCGATGGTTGAGCGCCGGATCGTCGAGCTCACGCCCGAGGGATTGAAGTCGGGCGGCGAGGTGCGGCCGTTGGTCTCGGGCGACGTGCACTACTGGCGCCATAATCCCCAGGACTGGCCCGGTGTGCTCGACCGCATCGCCGGGATGGGGCTGAAGCTGATTTGCACCTACATCCCCTGGTCGGTGCACGAGATCCGGCGCGGCGAGTTCGACTTCGGCAAGCTCGACCCGCGGCGCGACCTGTCGCGGTTTCTCGACCTGGCCCACGAACGCGGACTGTGGGTGCTGGTGCGGCCCGGCCCGCACATCAACGCCGAGCTGACCCTCTTCGGCTATCCCGAGCGCGTGCTCAACGACCCAGAGATCAGGGCCTGGACCGCCAGCGACGCGCCGGCGACCATGCCGGTGCCGCCCAAAGCGTTTTACATCCCGAGCTACGCCTCGGAGAAGTTCTACCTCGAGCTCGGACTGTACTTCGACGCGCTGGCCCCGATCCTGCGGCGGCAGATGGCGCCCGAGGGCCCGATCGTCGCCATCCAGAGCGACAACGAATGCTCGTTTTTGTTCCGTACCGCGCCCTACGATTTGGACTACCATCCCGACGCGCGGCACAGCTGGGAGAAGTTCGCCGGAGGGCGGCGCGGCGGAAACGATCAGGACAAGGTGCCGATGCCCAAGCGCTACGATCCGCGCGAGCTGCGCGACTTGCCCGGGTACCTGGACTGGGTCGAGTTCAAGGAGGAGTTGATCGCAGGGTCCCTGGACCGGCTGCTGCGGATGTGGCGCGAGCGCGGAGTGCGCGGCCTGGTTACGTTCCACAACTTCCCGCCCGGCGCGTTGGCTCCGCCGCTGAACGTGCCGCGGGTGGAGCAGACCCACGACGCGGCCGGGGTCGACTCGTATCTGCAGCGCCATCAGTATCCGCTGCTGCGCAAGCGAATGCTGACCCTCTGCGGCCAGAGCCGCTTCCCGTTCATCCCCGAGTTCGGCTCGGGCTGCTATCTGGCGTGGCCGCCGCTGACCCTCGAGGACCAGCGCTTCATGACGCTGGCCGCCCTGGCGCTGGGGATCAAGGGGATCAACTTCTACATGATCGCCGACCGCGATCGCTGGTATGGCGCGCCGATTACCAACAACGGCCGCATCCGCACCGAGCACTACGAGTTCTTCCGGCGGCTGCTGGCGGTGCTTGAGCGCACCGGCGTGCTGCGCATGCGCCCGCGGGTCGAGTGGGGCCTGGCGCTGAGCCGCGACTACGGTCGGCTGACCCACGCGGCCAACCTGTTCTCGCCCGTGCCGACCCTGGTGAGCGAGGGGCTGTTCGACGCCGAGCAGCTGTGCGACGAACGCAAAGCCGGACTGAACTACTGCGTGCCCATCGACTCGCAGATCGAGCTCGACTCGTGGTACGCACATCTGCAGTGGCTGAAAGTTCCGGCGCAGATCACCCAGGCCGAGTTCGATCCGCAGCGCCTGGCGCGCTTCCGCGTGATCGCCGCGCCGACCTTCGAGTTCCTCTCGGCCGAGGCCCAGCGTTCGCTGCGCGCCTTTGCCGAGTCCGGCGGCACGCTGGTGATCGGCCCGGAGATCCCGGACCGCGACGAGCGGATGCGTGACTGCGGCGAGCTGGGTCAACTGCTGCGGCGGCCCGAGCGCATGCTGCTCACCGAGCCCGACGTGCCGCTGTTCAAGGTCGGCGATGGGAGCGTCGTGCTGGTCCCCGAGCTGTTGCCCAAGATGGGCTCCGAGCCGTTCCCGCGGGTGATCGACCTGATCGAGGCCATCGAGGAACTCGCGGGCACCTCGCGGCCGTTCGCTCCCTCGGACCACCGCCTCGACGTCTGGCTGCACACCCCCTGGGGCGAGCACAGCGGAGGAGTGCTGTTCGTGGTCAATCCCACGGACCGCCCGCGGGTCACGCGCCTGGCCGCGCCTGAGGGCAAGCTGGTGCTGCTCAAGGACTGCTTCAGCTCCGAGACCTTCGGCGGCCGCGGCGAGCTGAGCGTGGGTCTGGACGCCTACAGCGTGCGGATGTTTCAGGTGGGGTCGTGATCCATCCCGAGATGCTGATGGGACCGCTGGACGGTCGGCAGTGGGCCAACCTCGTAGCGCTGTTCTCCGGCGGTCGCAGCCGTCGCCGACGCAAGATTCTGCTGCTGCTGCAACGCGACGGCGAGGTGCTCAAGGCGCTGCACTCCCAGCGCGGCGTGCTGCGCGGCGTGCGGCCCGACCTGGAACGCCTCGACCTGGCGGCCCAGGAGCACGACGCCGAGCTGGTGATCTGCCTTTGCCCCGAGGACATCGGCGCGGTTTTCACTGCCGCGGAATCGCAACTTGACCCGCGGGCCGACTACGTGGAGCAGATCCTCGGTCTAGTGCGCGACGCCACGGCAACAGTGCGCAGCCGTGTGCAGTACTGGCCCAAGCCGCCGCGGCGGCTGCGGCTGCCGAGCTTCCGCCGCGTGCAGCGGGTGTTCAACATGCTTTGGCCCGACGCAAGCAGCATCGGCCTGTTCGTGCTCGAGGACGGCGCAAGCGGACTGCACGCCTCGCTGTTGCTGACCAAGGACGACGGCCGGATCGTCGAACTCTGCGACTCCGAGGCGCTGCAGCTCGAGGGGGCGGACCTCGATGGTTTTACTACGGTCACGGCGTCCATCGAGCACGCGCTGGCCGCGCGTCAGCATCCGCCGCTGTGCAACCTGTTCATCGAGCGCGCCACGCTGCTCGAGGTCGGCCGCAGCCGCCGCCGGGTGGCCGCGCTGCTGTCCGTGCGCCGTCAGGGTCGCGCGCTGCTGCGTCCCTATCCGCTCAAGCTGCGGCTGGTGCTGCAGCTACTGCGGCTGCTGGGACGATAATCGTCGATCAATGAGAAAAACGCCGGGCGCGGGCCCGGCGTCTGCAACTGCGGTTAACCTCGGATCAGGGGAAGAATCCGCGGGCCACGGTCGCCTCGGCCACCCGCTGGATCGCCAAAATGTACGCGGCTTGTCGCATGTCACACTTGTACTTCTTGTATGTTTCGTAGACCTCGTAGAACGACGAGGTCATCACCTTGTGCAGCTCGGAGTTGACGCGGTCCTCCTCCCAGAAGAAGGAGTTGAGGTTCTGGACCCACTCGAAGTAGCTGACGGTCACGCCGCCGGCATTGGCCAAGATGTCGGGGATCACCATCACGCCCTTGTCGAACAGCACGTCGTCGGCCTCGGGCAGGGTCGGGCCGTTGGCCGCCTCGGCCACCAGCTTGGCGCGGATGCGCTCGGCGTTGTCGCTGTTGATCACGTTCTCCAACGCCGCGGGGATCAGCACGTCGACGTCGAGCTCGAGCAGCTCGGCGTTGGTGATCCGGTCGCCGTCGGGCCAGTCGGCCACCGTACCGCGCTCGCGCTGCTGCTTGTGGGCCAGCAGCGCCGCCGGGTCGAGCCCCTTGGAATTGTAGGTCCCGCCCTGGCTGTCCGAGACCGCCACCACCTTGGCGCCGATGGCGTCCATCAGCTCGGCCGCCACAGCGCCGGCGTTGCCGTAGCCCTGAATCGCCACGCTGGCGTTGTCCAGGTTGATGCCCAGCTCCTTGGCCGCCTGCTGGATGATGAACACGCAGCCGCGGGCCGTGGCTTTGTCGCGCCCCTTGGATCCGCCGATCGACAGCGGCTTTCCCGTGACCACGCCGGGCACTGAGTAGCCGCGGCACATCGAGTAGGTGTCCATGATCCAGGCCATCACCTGGGGCGTGGTGTAGACATCGGGCGCGGGAATGTCCTTCTCCGGGCCGATAAAGAAGCTGATCTCCGCGGCGAAGCGCCGAGTCATCCGCTCGAGCTCGCCCAGCGACATCTCGCGCGGATTGCAGACCACGCCGCCCTTGGCGCCGCCGTAGGGGATGTTGACCACCGAGGTCTTCCAGGTCATCCACGCCGCCAGAGCGGTGATCTCCTCCAGGGTCACGTCCGGATGATAACGAAGACCTCCCTTGCACGGGCCGCGCGCATCGTTGTACTGGCAACGGTAGCCGGTAAACATTTCGATGCGCCCGTCGTCCATCTTTACCGGGAAACAGACCTGGAGCGTGCGCATCGGATGCGAGAGGATGTTAATAATTCCCTTGTCGAGGTTGAGCAGCTTGGAAGCCCTGTCGAGCTGCTGCAGCATTACCTCGAACGGGTTTTTTTGGATAGTTACACTGCGGGACATAGAAAACCTCCTGAAAATTATTCAGACGCCGCTTGCCAAGCGTCTTTAAAAAGGGCCGTTGCCGCTTAATAGAAGCGGCTGTCCCCATATGCACAGAGATCGATCGTGATCGAGCGATTCTTACCCGCGACGAGGTTCGCGCGCCGGGAACCCGGCAGGTGGCCGGGTTTGAGCGCCTCGATCATCATGCTCTTTCCGGGCAGCACCGGCAGCGCGTCGATCGGGCTGAGGCCCAACGGCGCGCCGTTGATCAGCACCAGTGCGCCGGCCGGGTCGGTCTGCACGCTGAGCAGCGCGGCCTGGGCGCGCTCGATCCACTGTGGCGCCGCAACGGTCGCCGTCGCAACGGGCCGATCGGGGCGAAGCAGCGAATAGCAAAGGGTCGCGATCAGCGCGACGAGCGCCAGAGCGATCGCGGTCCGCGCCGTCGATCTTGGGCGCGTCAGTCTCCGGGGCCGCTTGGAACGCGGGGGGGTGAGCGCGCCGCTGATCTCGCGGCCGATCAAGGTGGCGGTGCGGCGGCCGCTGAGCGGCGGCGGTGTTGCCTCGTCGAGCAGCTCGCAGACGAACTGCGCCAGCCGCTGTTCGTCCGGCTGCAATCCGGCGTTGTTGATCACCTTATTCAGGGCGCGTTCGAACGCGCCGGCGTCGGCGTAACGCTCCTGGCGCAGGGCGGCCAGCGCCCGCTCCAGGACCGGTTCGAGCCCCGGCGGGAGATCGTCGCGCAGGCTGCCCACGGCGGGCAGTTCGGGCCGGCGCACCAGCTCGAGCAACTGGATCTCGTCCGGTGCGTCAAAGGCGCGCACTCCGCAAATCAGCTCCCAGATTACCAGCGCCGCGGAGTAGACGTCGCTACGCGCGTCGACCAGGTCGCCGTGGGCCTGCTCGGGCGACATGTAGCTGATCTTGCCGCGCAGCGCCCCGGCCTGGGTCGCGCCGCGCAGACTCTTGGAGCGCGCGATGCCGAAGTCGGTCACCTTGACCTCGCCGCCGCGGCCGAGCAGTACGTTGCGCGGCGTGATGTCGCGGTGCACGATCCCCAGCGGCGTCCCGTCCTCGCCCGCGCGCGCGTGGGCGTAGGCCAGGCCGCGCAACAGCTTGCGGCCGATCAACAGCGCCATCGGCAGCGGGATGCGGCGGTCGGCGGAAAAACAGAGGTTCATCAGCTGCGCCAAATCGCAGCCGTCGACGTACTCCATCACCAACGTCAGCTCGCTGTCCGCGCAGAAGAAATCAAAGACCCGCACCACGTTCTCGTGATCCAGAGCCGCGGCCGTCTTGGCCTCGCCGATGAAATAGCTTTGGAACTTGGGGTCGCCGCTGAACTGCGGCAGGATCCTTTTAAGCACCACCCGGCGCTCGAACCCCTCGGCGCCTAAAATCGTGGCCAGGAAGACCTCGGCCATCCCTCCGACGCCGATCCGGCGGTCGATGCGGTATTTATCGCCCAGCGCAGGTTGTATTGTCACGGTTCCTATTTAAAAACGTTATGAGGATCTCCGCCCGCCGCGTTTCTCATGTATCTTAATGAATCAGAGATAGATGATATCGTCTCCAGGTTCTTTCTTCTCTTTCTTTCCCGAATCGTCAGCCTTCTTATTTTGCTCGCCGTGCCGCGCCTGTGCCGGTTGCTGTCCTCCGGCTGAATCGGATTCGTCCTGGCCGACCTTGTCCATGATCCCCTTGAGCAGCATCTTGGCGACCTCGCGCTCGCGGGCCTGGCCGTTGGAGATTCCGCGCAACAGCGCCTCCACGTTGCGTTGGGCGTGCACCGGGTCAAAGCTCGAGATGTCGAGCCTGGCGTAGGAGTTGATTAGCGTATAAATGTCTTCTTCCTGTTCGTTGCGTCCGACGTTTTGCAGGATCGAAGCGATTTGCTCGTGTTTTTTCAGCGGGTATTCGTCCTGTAAGGTGATGTTGAAATCGCGCAGTTTAAGCAGGTGAATTCGTTCGACGTAGGCCGCGCCGTAGTAGGCCACGGCCTGCTCGAACTCTCCGAGCTCGGCATAGGCCTTGCCCGCTCCCTCGTAGCAGACCTGACGGGCCTCGACCAAAAATTCGCGGTTGAGTTTCTCTGAAAGGTCCTCGATAAAACCCAATAGGTCGTAGTACAGGCGGCCGGCCTTTTTATAACGTCCCTGGGCGACGAAGACCTCACCGAGCTCAAGGAACGCGGGCCAGACCCAGGTGAACTCAATGTCCGGCGTTGTCAGCCGCAGCCTGCGGGTCAGCTGGTTGAAACGGGGAGCAAGATTAACGATGTTCGCCGAAGGATTGCGCCGGACCTCCATAAGGAAGCTCTGGTAATCCCAGCCATTACCCTTAATGGTCAGGTAGAGAATACTCTCGGCGCGGCCGGCATCCCCCTTTTTTCGCATCTGTGAGGAGCGTTTAACGCGTTTTTGCACCTGCGTCTCGCCCGAGGGGATGCTCCCGACCATGAACCATACCAACACCACTGCCAAGAACAGAACGAGCAGTATCAGTACGATCATTAGTAAAATGGCCAGAACGTTCAACCGATCCCCTCGTCGTGTCCGCCAGGTTCGCAATACTAAGCATTCAACGCTTTGTGCCTTATCTACATTAAAAACCATGTTATGTAAATAAAATGTGACCGAGGTCTCCCTCCCGTCGAAGAGAAAAAAAGCGCCCGGCAAGGTGCCGGGCGCAGGTTGAATCGATTATAGAGCTGAATCAGCCGCCGATTAGGTCTGCGAGCAGTCCTACTATGTCGACGTTGGTCCAGACGTTCATTGAGGTGAAGTCGTAGCCGACGATCTTGGCCGGGTTGTACAGGTTGGCGTCAAAGCCCTCGGGCATGTTGAAGCCCAGTACAAACATCAGATCCTCTTCATCAGGAGTGATTCCCAGGTCGTCGGGGATATCGTAGCTGGTGGCCGAGCCCGGAAGCGCGGCGAAGAACATCGGGCAGCTATCACATACCGGAGCGCCGATTACCAAGTAGGCGTCAGGGGCTTCCTTGTCGGCAAGCGACCAGGTCAGCGTGCCGCCGGTATAGTTCGAGCTGTCGCCGAACACCGGCAGGAAGTCCGACTCGCTGAAGACCACGCCGCCGGCGATGTCAGCCACACTGTCGAAGTGCTTGATCGCCGCGCTGACATGGAAATCCTCGAAATCGGAGGCCAGCAGGTCGGTCTTGAGCACCGCGACCAGGTACTTGGCATCGGGTACTTCGGTGTAATCCAACAACATCGAGCCGCTGTCAGCCAGGCCTACGCCCGTGGGCAGCAGTGCGCGGTTGGGGATCTCCGCCGCGATCAGTCCGATGTAGTCGTAGGAGGCGCTGGCGCCGCTGATGCTGACTGCGGCCGTAGCCTTGGCCTGGGTGTCCAGCACCTCAATGTCCGGCGCGCCGCTGCCGTCCCATACCGGGTCGGCGCCGACGTAACGGAAGTTCAGGCCGGCGTTGACCAGCGGTCCGATCAGCGGAAGCAGGATTTCGACAAAGTCCGGATCGGGCGCGGTGAACGCTGCGATCAGGTCGAGGATGTTGACGCCCTGCAGCAGGCCGCCCACATCGACTTCGAGGATCAGGCCTTCGATCGGCGAGACCTCGGCGTTGTTCCAGACCGGAACCATGAAGCTCTCGTTGCCGCCGTTGACCACTAATTCGAAGGCGTCAAGCGAGAAATTCGGTATGTAGACATTCTTGGGGATCTCTACCGGAGCCTCGCCCGCGATGGTCAGGTTGAACTCCGACTGCGCCATGAAGCCGTCGAAATCCAGTGAGAGGATGTCGTTGCGCGAGACGCCCGGGATCGCGGCGCCGGCGTAGATGAAGTCGTCAAGCAGTGCCAGGATGCCGGGGATGCCGTTGATCGTCGGGTTGTCCAGCGGCAGCACCGCGCCGCCGGCCTTGAACTGGCCCGTCGACGAATCGGTATAGCTGCGACCGTAAACTTGGGGACGCAGGCGGAATTTCATCACCGCAGCGTCGGCCTGATAGCTCCAGGCGTCGTAATCGTCGGCAATCGCCGTGACCAGCTCGGAGGCCTTGCTTACGTCGACCGTGGCTTTGCCGTCGGCATCGGTAGTGTAGGTCTCGGCGCCTTGGATCACGGTCGCGCCCTCGATCGGCTCGCAATCCGCGTCGTTGTAGACGTAGACCGCGATCGTGCCGTCGATGTCTCCGCCGCCCACCAACACGTTGTCACCGATCCCCTCGGGGTCGGGAAGCGTACAGATCAGGGAAGCGTACTGTTCGTCGTCGTCGTCGTCGTCATCGTCGTCGTCGTCATCATCGTCGTCGTCATCACCCGTATCGTCGTCGTCGTCGTCGTCTCCGCTTCCGCAGCTGCTGACAAGGAACGCGGCCAGCATGCCGAGGATCAGGAGCAGTAAGAGTAAACTATGGCTCCGTAGGATCTTCATCTTCTCTCCTCTTTGCTTCTGTTAAAGGCACACAAAGCAAGCCTCTGATTGTTCGCCCCAGTGGTATTATCGTAAGGTCGTATGCCCCGAGGTGTCAAGGTGGATCAGCACCCGCAGCATTAAAAGTTTGCTAAAACCCCGATGATTCAAGCACCTGAACCTTGATGGTCCGGCCGGCGTCGTAACGCAGTAAAAGCTCTTGAATGACATTCCATTTCTTCATCTCAGCGCGTAAAGCCTGACCGATTTCATCATCGAAAACCGCGGCGGAGTTGACCAGCGGTGGTCTGCCGAGCATCTGGATCAACGGCTCGTGCGCATTCCCCACGAGCAATAACACCCGTCCGACCTCGCCGATATCGGGGGTCGGGTCGTTGCGGAGCACCATCAGCACCGGCTTGCGAGGCAGCCTGCGTCCGACCACCGCGGCCCAGGCCCTGGTGCGTTCATCCTGATTACTGACGTCGAACAGCACGGCCGCGGCTTTGACCCGCCGGGCCTCGTCCACGATCCGTTCGCCGGTTCCGTTGAAGCGCGAGGGGTAATCGACCTGCGCCCAGCACCCCCCGCACAGCTGCGCCAGCTGCGGCGACACGCCCGGCGCGGGCCAGAACCACGGTGGCCGGGGCATGGTGTACAGCGACAGTGCCAGGCTCGAGACCGCGATCAGCGCGGCCAGAATCGAAAGTGCGCGTCGCGGCCGCGTCCACGGGATGTTGCTCAGGCCGTGGGCCGCCAGGATCGCCAGCGGCGGCAGCAGCCCGAACATGTAATACGGCAGCTTGGTGTTGAACGTCGAGAGCACGAAGAATGGCGGGATCAGCCACAACCACAGTTCCCAGGGTCGGCGTTTACCCAGCAGACTCAGCGGAACGAGCAGCACATAGATCAGCGCCTGCGGTGGAGTCAGCAGCTCGTTCCAAAAGGCGTGCAGGTAGTAGGCAGGGTCCGCGGCGTGGGCCGTGTCCCCGCCCGGAGTGCCGAAGTAGGCCTGGTTCAGTACGCGTTCGATGCCCGCCAGGTAATTGCTCAGGTTCGGCCCGGCGATCAACAGCGCGCAGCCGCCGAACAGCGCGATTCCGGCCAGGGCTCTGGCGCGCGTCCCGCGCCAAACGAGCCCGCGGATTGCGAACAGCGCCAGGGGGAAACCCAACAGGATCGGCGGCAGCCCGCGCTCGCTAAGCAGGGCCAGCCCGCACAGCGCTCCGGCCAGGGCCGACCAGCGTGCGTTGCGCAGATCGTCCGAGCGCATCAGCGCCCAGAGGGCCAAGGTCACGGCGGCCGCGGCCAGCGGTTTGGGATTGACGAAGCGCGCCGTGACGTTGACCAGCGGGATGCAGGCCAGCAGCAGGCAGGCCAGCAGGGCGTAGGGCCGCGAGAGCCGCGTGGCGGCCAGCAAGTAGCACGAGAGCAGCATCAGCGCCAGAGCCAAGGCGTTGAGCCTGCGGATCGAGAGGAAGCTCTCGCCGCTGATCAGCCAGCCGATGCCGAAGAACGCGTCGGCGGTCAGCGGCAGGAAGCGCGCCTGGCCCGTGCCCGTGTAACGCCCGAGCACGTCGCTCCAGCGCCCCTGGCTCGCGGCGCGCGTCAGCTCCAGACTCAGCTCGATGTTCTCCAGCTCGTTGTTGCCCGCGGCGCGCAGCTGGTTGTGTGCGCCGATCTGCAGCGAGAGTACGGCCGCGACGATCAGCGCGGCGAGCACCAGCGCCGCGTACAATCGCGAACGGCTAACGTTCGACAATCCGACCTCCGGCCAGGCAGATCGAGGCGCGCTTGCACGGCCAGATCAGCCGCGTGGAGTCCGACGGCTGGGCATGCGGCGCCAGGGCGACCACCGGCAGCTCAAAGCGCGCCGGACCAAGGCGCACGCTGCCCAGCGGCTCCACGGGCAACGAAAACAGAAAACGTAGAACCTGCTGGACCTGCTCGACCTTGTAGACCCTGATCTTCAGCCGGTCCAGGCAGCGTCCGAGCTGCGCAATCTGGCGGCCCGCGGGCTGATTCGCCTCCGAACTCCGGACGACCCACATCCGGCCCAGTTCTCGGGGATAGAGGTCGACGAACGGGTAGAGAATCATCAGCGGCAGCGCGGGGTGGGCGTACTGCAGCTCCACCGCCAATCCGCCGAAGCCCACGTCGTCGCCCGAGCCCGCCAACAGGGCCACGGCAGTGGGTTGGGATTGCTCGAGCAGCGAGAGCATCTGCCGCGCGGGCGTGGGATCGCCGGCCAGGGCGTAGTTGGCGATCTCATAGAGGTTGGCTCGGCGCTGCAATTCAGGGGCGGGCTGCGAGGGATCCACGGGCGATAGTGCGGGCGCGGCGAAGTTGTACCAGCCCAGGCTCAGCAGTGCGCAGCCGGTGAGGGTCAGCAGTGCCACGTTGCGCAGTCGCGGCCTAGGTAGCGCGGCCGCGCCCAACGCGGCCAGCACGGCGAAGGCGGGGAGCGCCACCACCATGTAGATCACCATCTTGGTGCCGAAGGTCGAGAGCGCCAGGATCGGCAGCAGCGCCCAGACCCAGATCCAAGGGTCGCGCAGTCGGCGGAACGCCAGGGCCGCGATCAGGCCCAAAACGATTGCAGTGCCCAACAGCGGACCTGCACCGTGGGTGAAGAACCCGCTGATGTAGAACAGCGGCGCGCTGGCGCCTTGGGTCTCGCCTTGCGGGTATTGGCCAAAGGTCTGCCAGCCCAGGCGGTGGCCCCAGGTCAACAAGTACTTCAGGGTGAACGGCAGCGCGGGCAGCAGGCACAAGGCGCCGCCGATCAGCATCCCGGCCGACGCGCGCCCCACGCGCCCCTCGCGCCGGGCTTGCACCAGGGCCTGCAACGCCAGCGCCACGGCGGGAGGAGCCAGCAGCAGGTAGGGCAGTCCGCGCACCGAGAGCAGACACAGCGCGCCGCACACTCCGCCGAGGGCGGCCAGGCCCGGCCGCGTGAAACCGCGCGAACGCGAGAACAGCAGCAACGACCAGGCGCCGCAGGCCGTCATCTGCGTCTGCCAGGTGTAGGCCCGCGCCTCGCACAGCACCAGCGGCATCGAGAGCCAGAGCGTTGCGGCCGCAATCCCGGCCATGCCCCCGGCGCGATCCCGCGTCAGCAAATACAGCGCGACCGCTCCCAGAGCGGTCCAGGCCAGGCTCAACGCCCGTAGCGACCAGATCGATTCGGGCTCGAACAAGCTTAACGCGGCCAGCCCCAACAGCCCGGGCAGTCGTGGGTAGTAGCTGCCGACCTGCAACAGCGCGGACAGACGATCGTTGCCCGTGAAGCTATGCGCCAGGTGCCAAAGCCCCGCCACCTGGGTGGTGTGCTCCATGGTCATGTCGGTCATCACAAAGGCGAAGCGTCGCAGGTAGAACAGGCAGGAGGCCGACCAGATCAGCAGCAGCGCAGCCATTCCAGCGTTCGCCGCGCGTTGTACGCGGCGCGACGTGGCGTTCGTTGGTGAACCGTTGCTCACTGCTTGAGGTCTTCGCCGTAACCAAAGGCCAGCAGCACGCTACGCTGGAGCATGCGGCGCTCGTTGCCGGGCTCCTGGCGGTACAGCTCGTAGGCTGCCGGACCCACGTCGCGGCAATAGTCGGTAAGCGTGATGAAGGTCACGCCCTGGCGCACGGCGCGGAACTCGGTGGTCAGGCAATCGTCGAACACGCCGGCCGGGACCGTGACGCGCTTGTTCACGGCCGTGATCTCGACCTCGATGTGGCCCGCGCCCCACTTGTGCCCCACGCGCAGCGGCCCCTGCAGTAGGTAATAGGCCTCGCGCGTGAGCAGCCCCAGGTGGGTCTTGGAGAGCACCAGGCCGTTGTCGAAGTGGTAGTCGTTCCACTTACGCTCGACGATCATGTCGGTGCTGCGCTTGGGCGGAAATTCCGGATCGTCGTAGGTGGTCTCGTAGGTCCAGTTGTATCCCGCGCCCAGTGGGTAGTACTTCTCCACCTCGCTCAGACCGCAGCCGCACAGCCACAGAGTCGCGACCAGCCCCAACATTACCAATGGGCTGCGGCTGAGATTGAATCTGATCTTTGGGGAACGGCATCTCATCTTGGGAACCTCGATTCACACAATCCAGACCGATGTTCGTTTGTCAAGCAAGCGTCGAATCGCGGATTAACAATGGCGTTCATTGCCAGCCGATGCTGCCCACCGACAGCGAGCGCGCAGCGCCCGAGGCGTCTTGCGCGGCCACGAACGAGCGTTCGCTTTCCAGGCAGGCCCAGAACATCGACGTTGCCGGACGCCCGGCGATGGGCAGCTCGATGGTCAGCACGTCCGGGCCGCGGGCGATCACACTGGTTTGGGCTTCGAGCGTGCGCAGCCCGATCTCGAGCGGGCGCTCGCCGAGCAGCTCGTAGGGCACGTAGACCTCGGCCGTAAGCGTGCCCGGCGCGCGATCCGCGGGCAACAGCACGCAGGCGCGGCTGGCGGCCCAGGTCCAGCGCTCGGGCGCGAACCAGCCCTCGTCGAGCTGCAGGGCAGGGCCGTCGAAGCCCTCGAACACCACGCGGTCGTGCAGCGCGTCCGTCACGTCCGCGGGCCGCCGCGAAAGCAACAGCATGCCGTAGCGGTACGCTCCGGCCATGCGATGTTCGCTCGCCAGCGTGACGTAGTCGGCAAGCAGCAGGCGCTCGAGCAGATTTGAGGGATCAAAGGCGCGGTTGTGGTAGTCCAGCAGCCAGATCCGTTCGTGTTCCAGCGCGTCGGCCGCCGCGTTGACGATCAACTGCTCGCGCTGTTGAGCGTTCATTGCCAACGGATTGTTCTCGATCGCGTCGGGTCGCGGGAACCATTCGAAGATCCAGCGCAACGGCACGCGGTCCGCGTTGTAGTAGTCCAGGCACAGCGTCGCGGATTCCATCTGCGCCAGCATCAGATCGCCCGGCTGCGCGCGCTCCACGACTCCCTGGACCAGCGTGCGCCAATCCTGACGCGAACAGGCGTCGGCCAGGCGCAGCTGTACGTTGGATGCGCAGGCCAGCAGGCCCAGCCAGACCAGCAGCGCCGCGCCGACCAGGCGCAGTCCGCGGCGCGGCTTGGTCAGCACGTGCACCGCGCCCAGCCCGATCAGCAGCGCCGAGGGCGGCAGCGCGATCAACGCGTGACGCGGATCGAACAGCGGCGTGAACAGGCAGGCGCACAGCACCAGCAACGCCGGGCCCAGAGCCCACCAGGCGAGGAACGCGGCCTCGGGCGGTGCCTCGGGTCGCCGCAGCTTGCGTACTCCGTAGAGCAGCAGCGCCATCAACGGCGCTCCGATTGCGAACGCCGCGCCGAGCATCAGCGGGCCGTGGGCCGCATCGCGGGCCCCCAGGTCGCCCCAGAGCATGGACGCGCCCCAGGGCAGCAGACCGCTGGTCAGGCTTAGGCACCAGCCGGCGATCACGTAGAGCAGCGACTGCTGCGGCCGCCAGCCCTGGCCGCCCTGAAGCTGGATCAACAGGATCAGCAGCACCGGCAGGCTCAGCAGACCGGTCAGGACGATGTAGACCAGACCGGCGACGATCCGGCGGCGGTCCCAAGCCCGGCCTAGCAGCCGCAGGCCCGCGTAGCCGATCCAGCAGGCGATCATGAACAACATGTAGTAATGGGTCCACAGCGCCGTTGCGCTGAGCACCGCGGCCAGGATTGCCAAGCGCGCGCGGCCGTCGCGCTCCATGCGCATCAGCGTCCACCCGGCGAGCAGCGCCAGCAGCGCCAGGGCGGTCTGCGAGCGCACCTCCTGGCTCGAGTAGACGTGCTGCGGGCTCAAGGCGACGATCCAGGTCGCGATCAAGGCGGCGCGCGTTCCCACCAGCGGCCGTCCGAACACGAACAACAGCGGCACCAGCAGCAGCCCCAGCAGGGCCGAGAGCGCGCGCCAGGCGTACTCGCCGTCTCCGGCTATCGCCTGCCAATAGTGCAACAGCACGTAGTACAGCGGCGGGTTGACGTCGATGAACGCCGAGATGCCGACGATCGCCCCCGGCGCGTGCTGGGCGTAGCGCACGGTGACCATCTCGTCGTCCCACAGACTCGGCGCTCCCAGGTCGATCAGTCGCAGGCCCGCGGCCGCCAGCAGGGCCAGGATCAGCAGTAGCCGGATGCGGCGTTGCGACGGCCCGGCCATCGGCTCAGGAACCGAGCACCATCCGTCGCACCATGCGCGCGCCCATGCGAAGCAAGGTGGGCATATCGGTGCGCGCGACGTTGGCTCGAGCCACGCCCTTGAAGTAGCGGGTGGCTCGCTCGTAGTTCACCCGGGCGTCGACCAGGGAAGAGCGCTTGGAGCGCAGGGCGCGCGACAGGCCCGACTCGATCTCGATGTCGCTTTGGATCAACACGTAGTCCAGCCCCAATCCCTGGGCCAGCGCGCGGTAGTCCAACTGCGGCAGCACAACCGCGGTTTCACGGCGGTACAGTCCGCGCATCGACTGGGCGATCAGCCCCAGCTTGCCGTCGTTGAACAGCACGATCGTGATCGGTGCGGACTCGCGCACCGCGGTCAGCACCTCCAGGCCGGTCATTAAAAAGCAGCCGTCGCCCACGCAGGCCGCGACCTGCCGATCGCGAAAGGCCAGCTTGGCCGCGACCGCTGCGGGCACGCCGTAGCCCATTGACTGGTAGTCCACCGGCGCGATGAACGAGCGCGGGGCGTAGACGTCAAACCCGGCCACCATCTGGAACATGTGGTTGCCCGAGTCGGTGGTGATGATCGCGTCGCGCTCGAGCAGCAGTCGCAGCGTGGCCACCAGCCGCTCGGGCGTGACGTCGGTGGGCGATTCGGGCAGGGTCAGCAGCGCCTTGTCCCATGCTTGGCGCTCGCCCTGGACTTGCCCCTTGAGCCGCCGCGCCCGTTCGCGCTTTTTGCGGCCGAGGATCCTGAGCAGCCCGGCCAGCGCCGCGGCGGCGTCCGCGACAAGTGACAGCTCGGGCTTGAGGTTGGCGCCGAGCACTTTGGGATTGATGTCGATGTGGATCAACGGCTTGTCGTCGGGCATGCCGTAGCTGCCCGTGGCGACCTCGCCGAACTTGACGGCCACGGCCAACACCAGGTCGACCTCGGCAAAGGTCTGCTGGGCCAGCGGGCTGCCGAACGCTCCGTAGCCGAAGCCCACGCTCAGCGGATGATCCTCGGGGATCACTCCCTTGCCCGAGATCGTTGTGGCCACGGGCGCGGCCAGTGTCTCGGCGAGCTTGATCAGATCCTCGGACGCGTCGAACGCCCCGGCCCCGGCGTAGATCCCGACGCGCTTGACTGCGCGCAGCCGGGCCGCGATCTGCTCGAGCTTGGACCAGTCCAGCTGCGGCGCGACCGGCGCGGCGGGCATCCGACCCAGGGAGCCGGTCTCCATAAACACGTTGAACGGTAGCTCGACCGCCACCGGACCGGGCTCGCCCGCGCAGGCCAGTTGATAGCCGCGAGCGATTGTGGCCGCGACCTCGTCCACGCGCTCGGCCCGCAGCACCTCTTTGCATAGCGGACGCGCCACCTCTAGTTGCGGGATCTGGTGCAGTTGAAAAGCTTTGGGCAGATCGGAGCGCACCGCGCAGAAGATCGCCAGTAGCGGCGCGGAATCGAGCAGCGCCTCGGCCAGCCCGGTCAACGCGTTGGTCACTCCCGGCCCCGGGACCACCACCAACACTCCGGGTTTGCCGGTAAGCCGACCCGTGGCGTCGGCCATAAACGCGGCGCACAGCTCGTGGGTCGGCAGCACCAGATCGAACGCGGCGTCGCGCAGCTCGTCGAACAGCTCGAGGTTCTGCGCGCCGGGGATGCCGAAGACGCGCTGGACTCCCAGCCGCTCGAGCGTACGGACCAACGCTTGGGCACCTGTCATCAGATTCTCCGATTTGATTACAGTTCTGGATGCAGATCAATGTTGACGATTCGAGGATATCCGCGCCGCCTCAGGCGGTCAATCGCAGGACGCGTCAGCCGTTGGTCGGCGACGCGGGAGCCTTTTTATCCGTGGTGAAGGTCCAGGTCAGCCAGCCGATCAGGCCGTGCATCAGCATCAGCGCCAAGAAGAACAGCGAGAAGCTCAGCGCCGCCTCGGGCTCGACCCCCACCGCGCCGAGCAGCAAGATCATCGCCGCGTCGCGGGTGCCGATTCCCTGGATGCTGATCGGCACGATCGCCATCAGGCTCGCCCCGGCCCCGGCCAGGAACAGGTAGTACCAGGCCACGTCGATCCCCAGCGACCAGCCCATCAGCACCGCGCGCAGGGCGATGATCGCCGCGGCCAGCACCGAGAGCAGCGCCGGCACGGTCAACACGCTCCACGGGCGTTTGATCAGGTTCGCCAGGTGCGCGCGGAAGCGCTCGGCATTGTCCTCGCCCAGACGCGAAAGCGCGCGCGTGGCCCAGCGCTCGAGAAATAGCGGCGCGCCGCGGGTGCGCATCCAGACCACCATCGCGATTGCTGACGCCAGCGCGGCAAGCACGATTCCCAACGGCCAGTACAGCGGCACGCCGAGCAGTACGTACAGCGCGACCAATCCCAGCAGCACCAACATCGCCAGATCGAGCAGCCGGTCGAGCAGCGAGCTGAGGAACGCGTCCTGTGCCGGGTGGCCGCGACGGATTAGCGGGATGATGCGGAAGAACTCGCCGAGCTGGCCGGGGCTGATCGCGCCGCCGTACCAGCCCAGGGCGTAGAGCCGCAGCACCTCGCGGTACTCGACCTCGATCCCCAAGCTTTTAAGCAGCAGCTTCCAGCGCCAGGCCTTGACCGCCAGCACGAACACCGTGACCAACACCGCCCACAGCGCCAGCCAGGGATCGGCCGTCGACAGGCGCTCGCCCATCGACTCGACGTCGACCCGGCTGATGATCCAGGCGAACAGCCCCAGGCCAATCAGCCGCAACGACCAGCGCAGCAGCAGCTTGGCGCGTGGAGAAATTCGGCTCATACCCCGGATGCTCCGCGGATGTTGAAAGCGTCCGCTTTGTGCAGCACCGGCAGCCGGTCGTGGTCGAGCAACAGTGGAGAGCCTCAGTCGAGCATCAGATAGCGGCAGATCGCGCTCATGTCCTCATCGCCCAGTCCGTCGCGCTCTGCACGTTCAAAGGTCCAGGCCGCCGCCGCCACCAGCGGCGTGGGAACCTCCATCGTCCGCGTCCACTCGTCGGCGAGCTTGAGATCTTTGAGCTGATGCTTGAGCGGAAAGCGCGGGGCGAAGTCGCCGGCGAGCGCGCTGGGTCCCTTGATCTGCTGGATGCGGCTGAACGCGGCTCCCTGTTCCAGCAAATCGAGCATCTTTTGCGGCTCCAGCCCAAAACTCTTGGCCACGGCCAACGCCTCGGCCATCGCCTGCACGTGCACGCCGAGCACCATATTATTGATCAGCTTGACCGCCGTGCCGTGCCCCAGCGGGCCGAGGTGTTCGATCCTCTGCGCCATCTTGGTCAACGGCTCGCGCACGCGCTCCAGATCCGCCGCGTCGCCGCCGGCGAACACGATCAGCTCGCCGGCCTCGGCCTGCGGCGTGGACCCGGTCACCGGCGCCTCAAGATATTGTTTACCCTGACGATTGAGCTCGGTCGCCATTTCCCGCGATTGCTCGGGCCCGATGGTGCTCATGTTGACCACCAGCAGATCATCCGTCGCCTCGATCAGCCCGCCGTGGCCGAAGAGCATGTCGTTGCAGGCGGTCGCGTCGCTGACCATCATGAACACCGCGTCGCTGCCCTGGGCGACCTGCACCGGCCGTTTCACGGCCTGCGCTCCCCTGGCCACCAGCGGCTGGGTACGTTCGACGTTGCGGTTGAAGACCTTCAGCCCGTAACCCGCGTCGAGCAGCCTGGCCGCCATCGGCGCGCCCATCAATCCCAACCCGACGAAACCGTAGCTCGTAGTCATTATTTTCTCCGATTTAGACACGTCCTGTTTTGGCAATGGTACCCGACCGGCAAAGGACGGACTAGGTAAATCTTCACCAAAACGGAGCGCTGCTCCAGAGAGGAGCGCCTACACGTAAAAATCGTTTTTACGATCTTTACCCCAGCGCTGTCACTGCGGTGTGGGCCGCGATGACGCAGGCGTCCAGGCCGCGGTCGTCGGGCCAGGCCAGGGCGTCCGAGGCCCAGACCAGGCCGTCGAAATTGCGGCTCAGCTCGGGGATTGCGCGGACGAAAGCTGCATCGCGCAGGGCGTGGGCCTGGGATTGACGGAACAGCCGCGCGCCCGTGATGCGCGGCCGGGCCGGACAGATCCGCAGCAGATCGTCGCAAAGCCGTTTGGCGAGCTGCTCGTCGGGCAGGGCCAGATGCCGGTCGTCGGGCTGCGCGTAGTACGGCACGTACGCCAGGTGGGTCCCGCCGTAGCGTGCGGCGCCCACCAGCGCGCTGTGCTCCACGACGCCGCAGGCCAGGGTCTGCGGATCGATCGAGTTGGTCCAGTAGCGGCCGATGAACGGCTCTTGGGCCTCGACCAGGGCCACGGCCGCGGCCAGGGTCGGTACGGACGCTACGGCGTTTCGCAGCCGCTGGGGTAGGTCGCCCTTGATCGCGGCCAGGGCCGCGGGCGGGAGCGCCAGCACCAGCGATTCGGCCTCGGCCCGTCCCCAGTGCCCCTCTGCGCGCCAGCCGTGGGGTATCCGGCAAATGTGCGTCACCGGATGAGCGCAGCGCAGTTCGCCGCCGAGGTGCTTGATGTGGGCGGCCAGACGTTGGACCAGTGCGTCACAACCCTGGTCGAGCACGCCGTAGCGGCCAAAGAGCCGCGCCCCGCCCGAGGAGCGTCGGGCCAGACGCCAGGCCAGCCACGAGGCGGGGAGCTGTCCGGCATTCTTGCCCAGCCGTTTTTCCAGCAGCGGACGCCACAAGCATTTCCAGGCCCCGGGCCCCAGGCGCAAGGGAACCCATTGCTCCAGCGGCCGGTCGAGCAGTTGCCGGGGCGGCTCGAAGCGCGCGCGCAGCATGCCGATCAGCGCGGCCAGCCGTTGGCCCGGCTCGAGCAGCGGCAAACGCAGCAGGTCCAGCGGACCGCTCAGCGGGTAGAGCTCGCGGCCGTCCCAGAGTGCGGTGTTGCCCGGCAGCCAGCGCAGGCGATCGATCAGCTCCAGCTCGCGGAGCAACTGGACAGCCTGCAAGTCGGCGGGAAGCAGGTGGTGGTAGAAGCGTTCCACAGGCTCGTTGTTGACCAACGTGCAGGCCAGCGCGCCGCCGAGCTCGGACCCGGCTTCCAACACCAGCGGCTGCACTCCGCGCAGAGCGAGCTGCCGCGCGGCGATCAGCCCGCTGGGGCCGCCGCCGACCACTAGCGCCTGGCCGCGCACCTGTTCCTCCACTCCCAGATTCCGAGCAATGCGATTCCGGCCAAGAGGGTGATTGCAGAGATCAGCAGGCCGCTGCGCCACGGTCGCGGCCGATAGCGCCAGACCAATTGATGACGACCCGCGTCAAGCGGCTTGGATGACAACAGCCCGTTACGCACGGGTGCGGATCCGTCGCCGAGCTGCCAGTGCGGGTCGTGGTTCTGGTTGATCACGGCCAATCCCGGCTGCTCGATTTCGACCAGGGCCTCGATGCGGTTGACTCCGATGGTAAATTCGAGCACGCGCCCGGCGTCGGCCGGCTCGATCCAGGCCTCACCGCGATAGTCGGGGTTGGCTACCTCCCGGTCGTGGACAACGGGCTGGGGAACGTTCCGATGATGCAAAAGTCCAGCGTCCTGCGGCGGAATAACGAAATAACGCGGGATGGTGGCGGCGGGCAGGTCGATCTGGTCGGAGTACCAGTCGATGGTGCCCACGTTGCGCAGCAGGTTGCAGTACTCGTTGGATTTGCTTGTGCGCAGGCCGTTGCGCGGCATTTCGCGGCCAACTACTTGGAAGAATTCGTTTTTATCGATTGCGCACACAGAACTTGGTTCCATGTAACTCTGCTTCTTGTAACCCATTGCCAGCAGCGGGAGTATCAGCAGGACCAGGATATACGGTGCCAACAGCCGATATTTGTGCTTGGCTCCGGCGGTTTTAAAGTACACGGCCAGGGTCAGGCAGAGCAGAACCCAGACCGGGATCGACCAGTACTTGCCCGGATCGTTGAAAACTGTCCCCAGCAGTGGCACATGCGACAGCAAACGCGCCAAGTTAAACGGCAGGCTCGAGCCTGCGCTGAGCAGCAGACTGGCGCAAAGCAGGCCGGGCCAGAACCAGGAGCGTGTGCGTAGCCCCATCAGCAGCCCCAGCGTAGCCAATACGCAACAGATACTACCGCGCAGCGTGTGCTGAAACCACGGCCCGTAGTCAAAGGGCTCACCGAGCTTGGCGCGGCCCAGCAGGTCGAGCATCGGCAACAGCTTGAGCGCGGCCAGGCCGATGGAGAGCGCGGCGAGCAGCGCCAACTGCGCCAGGGCTATGGGCCGTTGACCGCGCTCCCGAGCATCACGCCCCAAGGCCAGGCGCAGGCTGTAGGCCGCACAGATCGCGCCGGCGCTGATCGCGGTGAACTTGCCGAAGCACAGCAGTGTCGCCAGCAGCGCGGCCGCGGCCAGCAGCCAGGCCGGTCGGCGCAGGGCCATGCGCTGTAGGGCGAGGATCGCGGGCAGCGCGAAGATCAGCGTTTCGTTGTAATTGCCGCCGATCCGTTGGAACCACAGCGGCAGGCAGAGGCTGTACAACATCAGGATCGGCCAGGCGGCGTTGCCCTCGAGCTTGATCTCGTGCAGCAGCAGCCAACGCAGGCCCCAGATCCCCAACAGCCAGATCAGCAACAGGTTGAGCCTGATCCCCTGCACCTCGCCCAGCAGCAGTACCGCCGGGACCAGCGGCAGCGCGGTGGAGGCGTCGTGGGGATGGGCGTAGAGCGGATAGCCGCCCCCGGCGTAGGGGCACCACAGCGGGAACTCGCCTCCTTCGAGCACGGCCCTGCTCCAGAAGCCGTGGCTGAAGTACTCCTGGAACATGTCGTCGTTCATCAGCAGCCGATCATCGATCGGCAGAAACAGCAGCAACGGCAAGACCAGTATCAGCAGCGTCACCAAGATTTCGACAGTGGTGAGCTTGCGCATTGCCCAGCTAGCCTGGATTACTCATGAGGTTTCTACTGTGGGCACAATCTACTCGTAATAACTTCGTTATCCTCGCCGATCCGTCCTCGACGTACCACAGCGGGTACGCCTGCGGAGTATCGACTCGGTTTCCTTGTTCTTGCGGCATCTTGTACTCCTCGCTACGAGCCCTCATGAAAAATCCAGACTACGCTTGGTCGGGTTGCTGTGGTTCGGTCTCGGGCGCGGGGCAGGGGAAGAGCCGTAGTTGATAGCCCGGATAGGGTTCGCGCGGCGGATTGCTGCGGATGAACTCGAGCACCTGGCTGTCGGGCAACGCCTCGAACGCGGCGCAGCGCCGCTTGCAGCGCGTCAGGCAGACCGATAGCGGCCGCAGCCCCTGGGAGCGGTGGCGTTTACATTCCAAGTAGATCATCGCGCGGATTCGGGCAACGGGTTGACGATTTCGGCGCTGCCGGTCTCCAGCACGCTGGTGAAAAAGTGCAGCACCTGTTCGCGGGCGTAGTCGCGGTAGTCGCCACCGAAGAAGAAATCGTGGTTGTCGGTGGGGTATTGAAATAATCCCCAGTCATTGGTGGGCGCGGGCACAATCTGTAGCCCGTCGACCAACTCGATGTAGGGCTCGATCAAGGGCATCGTGCAGTAGCGCGCCCAGGTGTTGGTCACCTCGTTGGGCACGGTTCCGTCGCCGATCGCCTCGAGCATCAGGTACGGCCGCGGGCCGTACTCCGCGATCGGATCGCGCTTGAGCATCCGCACGTAGGAGTTGGAATCGCCCGGATCGATGATCCCCTGGTACCAGAGGAAGAACAGCCGGATGCTCTCCGGCGGCCATTCGAAGTCCATTCCCAGCAGCCTGAAGACCGCGATTGCGATGTCCAGGTACGGGCTGTTAAAGACCTCGTTGGTCCAGCCGCCGCCGCCGGCCGTGCCCGCGGCCGCGATGAAATTCGGCTCGCTGGTGTAGAGCATCGAGTTGAGCAGCGCGCCCAGGCTGTGGCCGAACAGCAGCAGCCGCTCGGGATCGAGGTCGGGCAGTCCGTCTCCGGGATTGACCGGATCGTAGGGCGCGAGGTCGAGCAGGTCGAGGTTTTCGATCACGCGCACCAGGTAGAGGTTCTCGGCGCTGCCCTGGCGCATGTTGTCGCGCATCCGCAGCGGCTCGCCCAGCGAGAGCAGCCGTCCCGAGGGGTCCATGCTTCCGGACTCCACGCGGCGTTCGCCGTGGAACGGATGATCGATGCTGATCACCGCCAGGCCCTGGGCCGCGAACTGGTCGGCAAAGGAGAGGTTCGATTCCTTGGAGGAGTTGATGCCCGAGAGCGCCACCACCACTGGAAACGGCGGACCGCCGGGCTGGTCGGGCTTGGGAATGCTCAGCACAAACGGGACTTCGATGGTGCCCTGCTGGATCGGTGCGTGGGTCTGTTCGTCGAAGACAAAGTGGCCGTCGGCGTCCTGCCAGTCCGGCGCGTCGATGGTGCCACGCACGATAGCGCCCACGTGCTGGCGGCTGTCGCCCGAGGCTGCGCTGACGTTTTCGATCTGCGGCGGATCGACTTGCGCCGCCAGGACCAACTGCTCGCGGATGCTTTGCAGCGCCTGCTCCACCGAGCAGGTTGTGAACGGCGTGAGCGCAACGATGCTCTCTCTGGGCAGGCCCTGCTGCTCGAGCAGCTCGAAGTACGGCGCCAACTGCTGCCGCACCGGCTCGATGTCTGCGGTCTCGGGGATATCGGCCGCGGGTTGGCTGGAGCGCACGAGGTCGAACTGCCAGGTCGGACACAGGCCGTTGCCCTGGGAATCGGTCACGTTGTTGGTCAGCACCGCCAGGTAGGTCGTGGCCGACTTCAGCGGGTAGGTCGGGATCAGCTCGAGCTGGTCGATGAACGGCAGGTGCACGGTTTCGAATTGCACGCGACCGCTGATCGTCGAGCCCTCCGCGCTAAGCTCGATCAGCTGGATCGAGCTTTGGGCCTGATCCGATTGCTCCACGCCGGGCAGCCCGCCGAGCTGCTCATCGTCGTTGATCAGCGGGAAGAACACGTGGCTCGAGACGCCGAATCCATCGGTCTGGTTGATGAATCCGGCGAGCCAGTTGTTGTCGAGCACGATTTCGTCCACCAGCGGGGTGTTGATCTGGTCCAGCGCCAGGCGCCTGCCGGTGTAGGTCGCGGGATCCTCAACCGTGAATAGGTCCGAGGGGTAGGGCAGGTTGCTGGTTAGCCGGCGCGGGTCGAACATCGCCAACACTCGGCCCTGACACGGCGGATCGAGGTCCAGGGCCGGTTCCGACGCGAAATTGTCTTGGGATTGCGGGATGTCGGCGCCGCCGTTGTCCTCGTCCGCCTCGCAGGCCGCGAAGAGCAGGGCGATCAGGACGAGAATAATAAACGGGTGGTGCCGCATCGACTGACCTCTTACGGTTCTTCACGGCGCTTGGTGCGCGCGTCAATGACTGTCCTTTGTTAGCACGTCACGGGCTTTGAAAAAAGAGCTAAACCAACAGCGAGACGTCGCGGGGCTCACTTGACCGCCTAAGCCAGCTGTCGTAGTTTAAATTGCTGTAAAATAGTATATCGCTGACCCAAATGGTTCGGGTCACAAGGAGAAAGGTGATGATCAGAGCGCTAGCCAGATTTGGAATAGTAGCAGCGCTTTTGCTGTTGAGCCTGTCGCTCGTACTTGGAGGCTGTAATTCCGGGGATGACCCTGGTCGAGCCACAATCTCCGACGACGATGACGACGACCTCGACGATGATGACAACGATGACGACGATGACGACGACGATGATGACGACGACGATGACGACACAGACGCGCCGTACGCCAACATCGAACAGCCCGAAGACGGCCTGACCCTTTTTACCGACGACGTCGAGGTGCTGATCGAGTTCGGCAACGGCGAGCTGACGGTCTTTCTCGACGACGAGGACGTCACCGACCTGCTCACAGTCGAGAGTAAAGGCCAGGCCAGCGGCACGATCGAGATGTTGCCCGAGGGCTTCCACAAGCTGGTGGCCGAGGTCAACGGCTCGGGCCGCACGTTCCGCGACCTGATCGGTTTCTTCGTTGATATCGGCGAGCCGCACATCGAGATGGACATCAGCGCCTCGGAGGTGATCACCGGCGGATCGGTCACCGCGACCTACACGGTCTACGATGAGTACGGCGACGACGTTACCGAGCAGGCTTCCGTGGTGCTCGAGGTCGACCCGAGCGAGAACACCCAAGTCGCCGGCGACGACGTGACCTTCTTCAACGAGGGCTATTACACGGTCTATGCGGTCACCGAATGGAACGAGCAGGAGCTCTCGGACTTCGAGACGGTCAGGGTCGACAACGACGCCATCGGCTCGGTCGATCTGACCCTGGACTTCTACGAGATCGACGCCGGCCAGACCTTGGTGGCCACGGTCGTGATCCGCAATCCCAGCGGCGACCCGATTACCGCCGACTACGTGCTCTCCGTGATTCCCGACACCGGCTCGTCGGTCAGCGGCGATTTCATCACGCTCACCAAGTCCGGAGTAATCACGATCCGCGCTACGGCCGAGGGCAGCACGGTCTACGACGAGGAGGAGGTAGTGGTCCACGCGCTGGATCCGGCCTTCCTCGACCTGATCCTGCCCGTATCGATTATCGCCTCGGGCGACTCCGTGGCGGCGATCGTGATCGCCGAGGACAGCTACGGCAATCCTGTTGAATACGACTACACGCTCAGCGTCGATCCGAGCACACAGGTGACGATCAACGGCGACGTGATCACCTTCGAGCTTCCGGCGTTCTACATGGTCACCGCGCGCATGGAGTGGGACGGCGTCGACACTTGGCTGGACGACACCGAGGGGATCAAAGTACTCGACACCACGCCGCCCTCGGTCGAATTTACCTTCCCGCCGCGCGGCTACTGGACCGACCAACAGCAGATCAGCCTCGAGGGCTACGTGGTCGACGATTCGGGGCTGGTCGAAAGCTTCGAGATCATGGATCCTCAGGGAGTGTTGCACCAGGTCTCGCTTACCGGCGAGGGCTTCTTCAGCCACGATGTCTCGCTCAAGGCGGGCACCAACACCTACCAGGCGATTGCCTCGGACAGCCAGGGCAATTCGGTCTACGCCATGGCCAGCGTGTTCTACCTGCCCGACTATTGGCCGATCGGCACCAACCTCACCGGAGTGCTCGGAGCCAGGGTCACCGATACCGGCTTCGACCAAATCGAGGTGATGGCCAAGGAGCTGATCGCCGAGAACATCGATCTGGAAGAGATGATCCGCGGCGAGAACGGGATCATCTTCGACGAGACCTACGAGGTGTGGGGGATCGAATACGCGGCGGCCAAGGTTGAGGTCACCAGCGTTCGCTACAACCCGATCTGGATCAACTTAAACTGCTTCCAGAACTCGCTGTTTATCGAAGGTCACCTGCCCGAGCTGCGGATCGACGTCCACGTCACGGGCCACGCCTTGGGGATTCCGGTCAACATCCACGGCCAGGTCAAGGCCGACGACATTTACGCCGAGATCAGCACCAACCCCGAGGTGTCCGGCGGTCAGATTCAGATCAACTTCGACGCGATCACCGTCGACTTCGTCGGCTTCACGCTCGACATCGACGGCTTCCCCGACTTCTTGGAGAACGCCTTCTGGTGGTCTGTCCAGGGGATCATCGAGGACGTGATCAGCGACGCGCTGTGGGATATCCTGCCGCCGTTGGTGCAGGGCTACCTCAACGACCTGGCGCTGGATCAGCAGTTCGAGGTGCTGGGCTTCACGTTCAACGTGCAGGCCGATCCCGAGTCGGTGTTGCTCAACGACACCGGGCTCGATGTCTGGCTTCAGGGCCAGGTAACGCCGGTGGTCGACGGCCGCGTTGACGTCTCGCCGATGCCCGGCAGCCTCAAGACCGTTTCGGTCGCCCCCACCCTGAGCGATACCATGCCCGGCACCAGCAACAAGTACGGCTTTGCCGCGCTGCTCGAGGACGACTTCCTTAACCATGTGCTGTTCGGCGTCTATCGCTCGGGCCTGATGGACCTGATGGTGGACAACCAGATGGCACAGGAATGGGGCTTCCCCTTCGAGCTGTCCACGGCCAACCTGGCGCTGCTGCTGCCGGAGTTGCTCGATATCGCGGCGGACGCGCCGGTCTACTTCAAGTTCTCGCCGATGCTGCCGCCGAACATTTCCTTCGGCCTGCAGGACGACATCGACACGGTATTGCGCATGGGCGACTACATCTTCGAGATGTACGTCGATGTCAACGAGACGCCGGAGAACCTCAACGACGACGTGCTGGCCGTGGCAATCGCCTTGGCAATGCGCGTGCCCACGGAGGTTACGGTCACCTACCCGGATAACAAACTTGGTCTGGTCTTCACCGACCCGATGATCTTCATCGACGTCTACAACGAGCCGGTGGTCGACTTCTCCGACCCGTTGTTCGAGGCCTTCGTGCCCTTCATTGTCAACATGCTGCTGCCGATCATCACCCAGCCGCTGCAGGAGATCGAGCTGCCGGCGTTCGAGGGCTTCTCCTATCGGCTGCACAACATCTGGGCCCTGGGCGCGCCCTCGACCTATATGGTGTTGTTCGCCGACCTGGTCCCCTCCGAGGCCGACCTGATCGACCAGCGGATGGAGCAGATCGGGAGTAAAGCGCAGGACCGCGAGTAGGCGATCCACTTATCCACCGTGCGGGGCGGCCGGTCACGGCCGCCCCGCTTTTGACTTGACCAGGGCGATGATGCATGATTCGCTTTCGTTTACCCGGAGCGAATGTGAGCAAACTTAGAATTTCTCTGATAGCGGCGCTACTTGCGTCAATGCTGCTCGTCGGCTGCGCCACTGAAGACGAGCTGCAGCAAGACACCGGCGACCTGCTGGACAACCCGCTTTCCGTGGTTGTCTTCGGCAGGTACGCGCTGGTGGTCAGCGCCAACTTCGACCAGTCGCACGCGGGCGAGGGTACGATAATGTCCATCGACCTCGAGCGGCTCGAACAGGGCAAGGGAGCGATCCTCGACCGCATCGCGGGCCCGGCCTACATGGGGCGCGCGGTGGTCGACTCGGCCGGCGAGATCGCCTACGTGGCCGACCGGGCCGGCGACCAGATCCTGCTGCTCGACGTCTCGAACCCATCCGACCTGCGCTGGATCGACCTGGACACCTCGGACGACAACCCCTCGGGCATCGCGGCGGGCCGCGAGCCGTTCGACCTGGTGCTGGGCCCCGATGAGGTCTACCTCTATGCGACCAACGTCTCGTCGGGCGATTTGTCGATTATCGACTTGGGCCGACGCGAGCTGGCGCGCAACATGCTGCTGGCTTCGGGCGTGGTCAACCTCGGGATCCAGCCGGGCAGCGACTACCTCTACGTCACCAATAAGGGGCTTTCGGCGATAGTGATCTTCGACGTGGCGCGCAACGAGTTCGTCACCAGCTTCACGATCAGCAGCGGCGAGCGCACAATCGGCTACGACACCCGCGGCATCGCGTTCAGCCCCGACGGCCGCTGGGCCTATATCTGTTCGCGCGTGCCCGACGCGCTGCTGGTGATCGACACCGAGAAAATCCCCAACCAACCGGACGAGGCGATCTGGCGCATTATCCCGATGTGGGACAGCCCCTCGGGCGTGGCGGTCTCGGCCGACGGCTCCGAGATCTGGGTCACCAACTTCGACTCGGAATGCCTGATTGTGGTCGACGCCCAGACCCTGGACGTGATCGCCCGCATCGATGTGGGGCGCGGGCCCTACGACGTGGCGCTGACCGCGCCCGACGCCGAGGACGGCCGCTTCTACGCGCTGGTGCCCAACTTCTATGCGCACTCGCTCTCGATCGTCGACTCCGTGGCCCGCAAACAGGTGGGGAGGATCCGATGAGCCGCAAGGCGCTGATCGTACTTCTGACCTGCCTGCTGTTGGTGGGCGGATCGCTAGTGGCGCTGGTCTCGTGCCAGAGCGGCAGCGGAGACATTAACAGCGAGAAGGCCAAGTTCGATACGCCGACCAAGGCGGTGATTACGCCCGATCCGGTCGATGCCGAGCACGCCTTCGTCTTTGTGCTCAACGCCTACACCGGCACGGTGAGCGTGATCCGCGTCTCGGACCAGAAAGTGATCTGGGGCAAGGGCGACAAGGGCGAGGACCCGGTGCTGGGCGTGGGCGACTTCCCCAAGGACCTGGCGATCAGCCCCGACGGCGCCACGGTCTACGTTACCGACACGGTGGAGGGCAACCTTTACGCCATCAGCAGCGGGGATTGGGCCATCGAGTCCTTTGCCATCGGCTTCAGCGGCGGACGCCCCAAGGTCGACAGTGAGGGCGCAGTGGTCTGGCTGCTGGACCAGCGCGGCCGACGCCTAGTGCCTTGGGATGCGCAGACCCACGAGCTTGGCAACGAGATCGTATTGGAACACGAACCGTTCGCGTTCGACTTGGCCCCCGACGGCTCGGCGATCTACGTTACGACCCTCGATGGCCTGCTGCTGCGCATCGACGGCGAAACGCACGCGATCGACGCGCAGTACCAACTGGTGGGAACGCCGGGCGAGGTGATGGTTCATCCCGACGGCTCCGAGGTCTACGCCCTGAGCTCCGGGCCGCCGCGAATGTTCGTGCTCGACACCGCCACAGGCGAGGAGCGCACGCTGGAGCTGCTGGGAATCCCGCGCAACCTCGGGCCGAGCCCAGACGGCGCGCTGATCTATCTGACCAATTCCGACGGCTACCTCTACGTCTACAACGTCGCGCTCGGGCGCCCCTGCGGCGCATCGGCCACAACGCCGGAGTTCTACGACAAGGGACCGCAATCGGACACCACGATCTCCACGGTCGAGGTCACCGACTGCATTACCCAGACCCTGTCCTGGAAGCTGATCTACGACCAGCCCAATGAGAGCTGGATCGTGCGCAGCATCAGGGACGAGGGCGAGCACGACGAAAAGGTCGACACCCAGTCGCTACGCGCCGACGAAGATCGACGTTACGTCTCGGACTATGACGAGGTCTCGTTCACGATCAACAGCGGCGAACGTTGGTCGTCCGAGGGCGACCGCTTCGTGTTCCAGACCGACGCTGGGATCAAGCCGATCGTGGTCGGCCGCATGCCCGACAGCGTGGTGACCACGCCGATCCCCGATACGCCGGAGTACCACTACATCTTTGTAGTCAACACCGGGACCCACAACGTCTCGATCCTCACCTCCGTGGAATTCGACTACGACGAGACGATCAACTGAGGCCTTGTTGATGGGCGAAAATGCTCTGAAACGGACCGTATTCGCGGGTCTGGCCGCGTTGTTGGTGCTCTCGATGCTTTGCGGGTTGGCCTGCGGCGAGCGCTGTCGCGACGAGTGCGAAGAGGATTACCATGATTGTACGGACAAGTGCGGCGGAACCGGGAACAACCCGTTTAGTCCCGACGGAATGACGTGCAAGGAGTACTGCGGCGCCGAGCATAAGAGCTGCCTGGACGAGTGCCCGGACTGCGGCTGATACCGCGCATCTCACTGGACCTTACCTGATATTCGAGTTGGATCGAGATGGAACTTCTCGAGGTCACAATCGAGCTTCCCCAATCGCCGCGCGACGCATTGCTCGGGCTGCTTGAAGATCTGGGATTCCGCGGCGCACAGGAGAACGAGCGCGGGCTGATCATCTGGCTGCGCGCCGAGGACCCGACCAGCCGCGAGCGACTGGACCGCATCTCCGATTTTCTCAGCGACCTGCGCGAGGGCGACCCCTCGCTACGCTTCAACATCAGCTGCCAAAACGTCACTGACCGCGACTGGGTCGAGGCGGTGCGCCGCTCGTTTCGGCCGCTGCAGGTCTCGCCGCGGCTGGCGATCAGGCCCAGTTGGATCCAGTATCAGGTCGCGCCCCGATCCGAGCTGCTGGTGATCGATCCAGGCATGGCGTTTGGCACCGGCGGCCACGAGAGCACGCGGCTGATGCTGCGACTGCTCGACGAGCGCATCGCCCGCGGCGACGTGACCAGCGTGCTCGACGTGGGCTGCGGTTCGGGGATTCTCTCGATCGCCTGCGCCAAGCTCGGGGTCGCGCGCGTGGACGGCTGCGACACCGACCCCGAGGCCGTGAGCGCCAGCCGCGAGAACGCGGTTGCCAACGGGGTGCAGGTCGGATGGGCCGGGTCGATCGAAGAATTCCCCGGTCCCTACGACCTGGTGCTGGCCAACATCAATCACCGCGTGCTGGCCCAGCTGGCTCCCGCGCTGGCCGTGCGAGCAACCCGCTGTTTGGCGCTCTCGGGCCTGACCCGCGAACAGATCGATCCGCTGCTGCCGCGTTATATCGAGCGCGGGCTGATCCCGGACAAGCGGTTGTTCGAGAACGAGTGGTCCGCAGTGCTGCTCAAACGCAAGTGACGGTCCGCTCAATACTTGTCCGCACCCAGCTGACAGCGCTGCTGCTAGTCGCCTGCTGCCCGCTTGGCGCGTTGGCGGATCAAGCCGCGGGTCCGCTGAATCGGCCGTTCGCCCACCTGCATCTGCGCGGCTCACAGGTCGCGCCGCTGCTGGGCTGCCCGGCCCAGGGCCTGGTGCTGCTCAGCTCCGGTTCCGACGGACTTGGGCCCGTGCCGCTGCAAGTCGACCGCCGCAACGCCCGGGACGAGCTGCTTTACCCGCAGCAGCCGGGCTATCCCCGGCCCGCGCAGCCGCTGACCACATACGACGAGCTGGTGTTCATGGCCGCGGACGCGGGCGCGCGTCCTGATTCTGAAATCCTGCCTGCGCGCTCAGTGTTGATCGAGGCAGTCGATTCGCTGAACAACGCCGAGGGCTGGTTCTGCCTGGCCTGCGACCCCTCCGGCGACCTGGGCCGCTCGGATCGCGATTATGTGAACTACGATCCCGAGACAACCTTGATCGTCGGTCAGACCTATCGCGTGGGATCGTCCACCGAGAATATGGCGCTGACCCAAGAGCTGAGCATGGGCTCGCCGGGGGGCGTGGATTTTCTCGACCGCATTAAACTGCGCGCCCGGGTCGAAGTGCTCGGACTGTTCACAATCGAGCGCATTGAGGACGACATCCTCGGCCGACGCCTGGGCTACATCGACGGCCCGGTGCGCGTGGTGCGCAAGAACGCCTACAGCCTAAGGATGTTCTGGAGCGTGCGCTCCCCGCAGATCGTGCGCGAGGCTGCGGCCTACGGCAACTCGGCCGAGTTCCCCAACGACCTGAATGTGCCGTTCGACCTCGACCTGCTGTTCAGCGATGTGGACATCTATACCTGGCTCGACCTGGCGCCCGAGCTGGGAGTGGCCCGGGTCTACAGCAACCGCCAGACCCCGGAGTTGGTCGTGGACGGCGCGATGACCGACGCCGAGCTGCGGATCGAACCGCGGGTGCCGTGGTGGATCTGCCTGCACCAGGAGCGCAACGGTTTCCTGCTGGTCACCCGCCTGTCCGAGCCGATGCTGAACATGCCCTACAACGTGCGCTTTCACTACCTGGATGACGACAGCGCGATCGATCCGCCCGAGGACGCGCCGGGGCAACGCGGCGGCTTCGGTTTTGACATTGAAAACGTCCAGGGCTTCACCAAGGGACGTTACGAGTTCGGCGCGGTATTCTATTTCACCGACGATTATCGCCGCGGCTGGGAGCAGCTGGTGCTGGTCGACGACCAGAGCCCGCTTGAGCTGCGGGTGATTAAAGTTGATTGATTCCAGGGCGGGAGTTCGTCGATAATCCGGGTTGTAAGGAGGGAACGTCATGGGTGGACACGATGAGCAGGTCAGGCTGCCGATCAGGGTTGTCGAACTGAGCAAGGTGACCGACGAAGAGGTCGAACGCGTGCTCAACCAAATGCTCGATCAGGGCTATGAGCTGGACAACGTCCACTTCGCCATGCGCGAAGCCAGCCGTCGGCCGAGCATGGCGTTCCTGGTGTTCTACGAGTCGTTCGACCCCGACGAGATCGACGAAGAAGCCCTGCACTTAGTCGATGGCGGCCTGGACGACGACGAACCAGAGGATTAATCGGGCGACGACTGCGATTCCTTTGTTGCGGACGGCGTCTGGGCCAGCAGCATTCCCAGCCACGAGAGGCTGATGCCGGGGAAGAAAGCGGCCATCGGACTGATCCCCGTGCGCTCGACATAGCCGAACATCACAATCACGATCAGCTCGATCCAGGCCGGCAGGCTGAAGCGACCCCAGAGCAAAGTCAGCGCCAGCGCGACCAGCGCGTGGAGCAGGATCATCCCCTCTTTGGAGAACAGGAACGGCTCCCAGATATCGACCTGGGTGTCGAGGAAAATGCACAGCGCGCCGCTGAGAATCAGGCTCACGGTGTGCCGCCGCCCGAGCAGCTCGACAGGCTTTCCGGCCGCGGCCCAGCGCCAGGCCATCAGACCGACGAGGATGATCACCAGCGCGTGCAGCATGTGCAGCCAGTTGCGGTTGCGGCTGATCGGGAAGTTGGTGTCGATCAACCGCGCCTCCATGCCGTTGACGTAGCTCTTGAGCCTAAAGGCCAGGCCGCAAGTCTCGTCAAAGACGATCTCGCCCACGCGCTTGCCGCCGTTGTCGTACAGCGATGTGGCGTAGCTCGCCTGGCTTTGCAGGATCGAATCCCAGAGGATGAAGGTGCGGTCGACCTTGACGTCGTAGTCGTTGCCCAGCGCGCCGAACCAGCCGGCCACGTCGCGCACTCGCCACTGGCGGATCTCCGGGGCGGCACGCAACACCGGGTTGTCGATGGGCACCCAAAAGATCGAGTTGGCGTCCCCGGATATGCCGAGCAGCGATCCGTTGGCAACGAGCTTGAACAAGCGCTGGGGCACAGCGCCGTCGATCGCAACAAATGACATCGCCGCTGTCGCGTCCGTCGTTGCCACGGTGAACTCGTTGGGCTCGGGCTGGCCCTCGATGCGGTACACCGCGTAGTCCCCCTTATCCACGCCGAACACCGGGTCGCGCGGATTGAGATCGAGGATCGTGAACAGCTGCAGCAGCCCCGTGGCGATCAGGAACGGCCCAAAGGCGCAGAGCATGATTACAAGGCGGTGTTTTCTGGACATATTTTTCTCGCTACGAAAATAGGTTTTAAAAACGAACCATTTTATCAGACGGCTGAAGGGCAATGGAACTTTTTTACCGGAATGATTGTCATACTGATCGATATCATAGGCTGTGCTGCGCCTTCATGTAATACGGGCGCAGCTGATACTTCAATGAATAACGGAGGTTGACGATGAGGCTTTCCAAAGTACTAATCGGTGCGACTCTATCCCTGCTCCTGCTGCTGCCCGCCGCGGCCATGGCCCAGTCGCGACTACCCCAGGACGGCTCGTTTCACCTCGACCTCAGGGCGCTGACCCTGTTCAACTACGGCGTGCTCAACCTCGAGCGCGACGATCCGGCCGACACCGAGTCCAGCGGAATCCTCAGCGGAGGGCTGGGGCTCAACGGCATGGGCGTTAAGGTCGGCTATTTGATCAACGGCCATCACGACGTGGGCGCGCACCTGCTGTTCGGCGGCACTGATACCGGCACGACCACCGCGTACGACGCGGGCGGCGACGACTTGGAGTATCACACCAACGACACGCGCTTTCGCATCGCCGGTTTCTACAACTACAACTTCCACGTCAACGACTGGGTGATGCCCTATGTCGGGCCGCTGGTGGGCGTGGACACCTGGATCAGCACGGCCGAGGATCTCAACGACGGCGACAGCAAGACCACCACGACCTGGCTTACGCCCTACGGCGGCATTGAGGGCGGCGTCAAGCTCTTCCCGTTCGAGCACGTGGCGTTTGACCTCGGCGGGATGGTCACCGCGGGCAGCGCCAGCCGCGTGACCGCCTTTGGCAACAGCGAGCTGGACGACGACCAGTGGTCCGGCGCGCGTATCGACTTCGGCACCTACGCCGGGTTGAACATCTACTTCTGATCCGCCACAATTCGCAAGTTATAGGGGCTGCCCGCGCAGCCCCTTTTTCATTTTCATCGTATTGACGCATTCGCGTGAATCATCCAGGCTGGCAAAATCCGCTGTTTCCAACCTGGACTAAAATAATCCAGGTTAAGGGAGGTGCGATGCAGATCGACGGCAAGTGGTGTTTTATCAGCGGCGGAACCAGCGGCATCGGCCTGGGCGTGGCTCGTTGGTGCGCGCGGCACGGCGCCAACGTCTTGATCTTCTCCGTGGACGACGAGCAGGTCTTTGACCGGGCGCGTAGCGAGATCGAGCAGGATCGGCGTTCGCCGCCGCAGCGCGTGGAGACGCTGCGGCTCGACGTGTCGGACGACGAGGCGGTGCGCCGCGAGCTGGGCCGCGCCGTGCGCGAGTTCGGAGCGCCCTACCTGCTGCTGAACTCGGCGGGGATCGGCGGCGCGGATTACTTCGAGAAAATCGACGCGCGGCGCTTCGAAGCCTATCTGCGGATCAACGTGCTGGGTACGCGCAACGTGGTCGCCGCGGTGATCGAGGCGATGAAGCCCGGCGCCGGACACATCGTCAATCTGGGCTCCATCGGCGGGCTGATCGGCGTCTTCGGCTCCACAGCCTACTCCGCGTCCAAATTCGGGGTGGTCGGATTCTCCGAGTGCCTGCGCGCCGAACTCAAGCAGTACGGGATCAACGTCTGCGTGCTCTGTCCCGGGGCCGTGGACACGCCGCTGTGGCGCACGGCCAACCAGTCGCGGCCCAAGGAGCAGCTTGCGCTCAACCGCAACGCGGGCACCATGACCGCCGACCAGGTGGCCGACGCGCTGTTTGAGGAGCTGCCCAAACGGCGCTTCCTGATCCTGCCCGGACGCGGCGCCAAGCTGATCCATCTGGTCACTCGCCTCGCGCCAGGTCTGCGCGAATGGATCGCCGACCGCAAGGTGCGCCGGGCTCAGCAGGAGGGCTGAACGCCGTCAGTCCTTGTTTTCCCGCGAGCGCGCCTTGCGTACGTCCTGCCAGAATTTCTTGTTAAGGAAACTGTGCTCGTCCAAGGCGCACAGCTGCTCGTACAGCGGCTTGGTCACGCTGAAGGCCAGGATATCGGGCGGCAGGTGACGCTGCACCGCAATGTCCGTGGCGCCGATGATCGCCGCGGGCCGCTCTAGATCGTCGAACAGCGGCAGCAGCAGGCCGCAGGCCGAGGAGAACGGTGCGCTGATCAACGGCGTGTAGTGCGCACCGATCACGAACAGGCTCAGCTGGTCGGGGTTGACGAAGAAGGTCACGGTCTTGAGATGCTCGTACTGCTTGTCGCGCAACGGCCCGATCAGCAGTTGACCGTGCTGCGGCCGGTAGTTGCGGCGCGCGTCGATCCAGCGTCCCATCAGCTCCTTGGAGGCCTTGAGCCCCTCTTAGCCGTAGAGGAAGTCGACGTACTCCTCGCGTGTGCGGGTCTGTTGGTCGAACAGCGACGTGCCGGCTCCGCCGCAGCCATAGCACTCGTGCGTCAGCAGCAGGGTCTGGCCGCGTTGCCAGCTTTTAAAGAACATAAACGGGCAGGCCCACTTGCCGGGCTGGGGCGAACACAACGGTTCGAACGCCGCAACTTCCGGCGCGTCGTAAACGCCGATCAACGGCAGGCTCAGTCCGGCTTTCTCAATTAGATATTGCTGATCAGGCGGCATCAACAACTCCTTCTGGATGGCTGTTCGCTGTCTGCATCATCTTCGGTTTCTACACCGCTGCGGTCAATTGCAGAGCACAAATCGACCGGACCGGATTGGGCATGGACTAGCTTGATCGTCGCGGGTATAATCCGCAGCCCGTTCAAAGGAGTGATCCGGTGCCAAGGCTGCTGAGCAATCTGACGATGAACGTGCTGAGCCTGACCAATGCCGTGGCCGTGGGCGCCCTGCGTTCCAGCGGGCTGCTGCCCGAGGCGCGGCTCGATTTTACCGAACGCCTTGAATCGACCGAGGAGTACAACACGCTGCTGGGCCAAGACGGCTCCAAGCGCCAGGTCGCCTGCCGCCTCGAGCTGCGGGCCCGCGCCGACCTGCGCGGCTTTCTCGACCCGACGGACCTCGAGCGCTTCATGGGCTTCAGCGTGGAGCACGGCAGCAGCGTACAGATTCCGGGCCTGGCTCGGCAGGCGGCGGTGCATCAGGGCTGGATCAGGTTCTCGCCCCCCAACGGCTTGCAGTACCAACTGGAATTTCTCGGCGACCACGTCGATCGTTCCAGCGGTAGTCGCCGCGCCTATTACTTCCGGGGCGCCAAGCGGCTACGCAGTCTGCGCCAGGTCCGGGCCTGGAGTACGCTTAGCGGCGGGGTCTACGATAAACAGACTGGTCGTAGGGAATTGGATTCGGTGCTGTTCAGCGCGCCCGCGGGCAAAGGACCCGAGGCGCTGTTGGCCTTTGTTAAATCGCTCAGCCTGCGCTGAATTTCAAAGTATTAAATTATCGGGTGGATACGAGCCCGGTGGGAATAAAAAAAGGGCGGGTCGAAACCCGCCCTTTTCGTTTCCGAATCAACAGAGTTGAATTAGTCTTCCCAAACGTTGGTGCTGCCGCCACCCTTCGGATGCCAGGTGGTGAAGGTGTAACCGGTGGCGCTGGCGCTGGTGGCGCCGAACATCCAGCTGACTTCCCCGTCGTCGGTCAGGTTCGGGTCGATGGTCAGCAGGCCATCGATGGTGTTGCTGTAACCGCCACCCTGGTCACCACCACTGTTCTGGTAGTAGACTTCCTGGGCAAGGCGGGCATTGCGGCCAGCCGAAACGGCCGAGGCGTCATACGCACGGGCGCGCAGGCTCATGAAGTTAGGAATGGCAATCAGAGCCAGAATACCGATGATCGCAACAACGATCATCAACTCGATCAGCGTGAAACCCTTACGGTTCATTGAGATACCTCCTGCAAACGGTTTATTGATTCTTGTCAGATGAAATAAGCAAACTACGTGCCGAGTGGCGGGCTGCTCACGTTATTGTTTAGTGAAGTTCCTAACCAACTGAAATATTGCGGCAAATATATTCAAAACACCGCGACGTATACCCATAATATGTGAAAAAACAAACACTTGTAAAGAAAGTATAGGGGAAAAGTGACAATTTACGTCACCCAGGTGACAAAAATTGTCACTTTAGTTCTCGTCGCCGGTGTCCAGATCGTACTTCTCGAGGCGATAACGTAGCGACCGTAGCGAGATATTTAGCAGCTCCGCGGCTCGGATCTTTACTCCATCGCATTTGTCCAGAGCCTGGATCAGCAGCTGTTTCTCGAAGCGGCCCACGAGCTGTTCCAGGTCGACCTGTACATCGCCGATCCTGGGAACGACGATCTGGTCCTGAGTCGGCTCTTGTTTATTGGCCTCGGCGCTGATTACCGTGGGCGGCAGGCTCTCGAGCAGGATAACGCTGGATTTTTCCAGGGCCACGGCGCGTTCGATGATGTTTTCCAGCTCGCGCACGTTGCCCGGGAAGTTGTATTCCTCGAGGGCCTTCATCGCCTCGGCGCTGATGCGCACGATTTTTTTGCCAAATTCCTTGGAGTATTGGTCGAGGAAGTAATTGGCCAGCACCGGGATGTCTTCGCGCCGCTGTTTGAGCGGCGGCATGCAGATCTGGATCACGTTGAGCCGATAGTACAGATCCTCGCGGAACTGCTCGTGCTTGATCATCTCGCTCAGGTCGCGGTTGGTGGCGGAGATGATCCGCACGTCCACCGATTCGGCTTCCACCGATCCGACGGGGAAGAAGATCTTCTCTTGCAGCACGCGCAGCAGCTTGACCTGCAGCGACAGCGGCAGGTCGCCGATCTCGTCGAGGAACACCGTGCCGTGATCCGCGAGCTTGAACAGGCCGAGCTTGTTGGCGATCGCGCCGGTGAAACTACCCTTTTTGTGGCCGAACAGCTCGCTCTCCATTAGGTTTTCGGGAAGCGCGCCGCAGTTGATAATGACGAACGGCCCGTCTTTGCGATCGGAGTTGTGGTGGATCGCCTTGGCGACCAGCTCCTTGCCCGTGCCGCTCTCGCCCTCGACCAGCACCGAGGAGCGCGTGGCCGCCACGCGGCTGAGCATATCGAAGATCTCGAGCATCTGCCGCGAGGCGCCAACGATTGAACCGAAGGTGTAGCGCGAGCGCAGCTCATTGCGCATCAGCAGGTTCTCGCGCATCAGGCGTTGCTTATCCAGCGCGTTGCGCACTACGTGGCGAATTTCCTCGACCTTGAACGGCTTGGTAATGTAGTCGTAGGCGCCCAGCTCCATCGCCTCCACCGCCGAGTCGATCGAGGCGTAGGCGGTGATCAGGATCACGCCCATATCCGGCGCGATCCGTTGGGCCTGCTTGAGCAGCTCGATGCCGTCCATCCCGGGCATGCGGATGTCGGAAATCATCAGGTCGAAGCCGCGCTCCGCCTCGAGCTGTTGCAGCGCCTCGACACCGGTCGATGCCGAGCCGCTCTCGTAGCCCTCTTTGTGCAGCATGATCGTCAGGAACTCGCGCATGCTCAGTTCGTCGTCGACTACCAGGATCCGTTCCATTTTATTATCCCAACGGCAGGGTGATGTTGAAGGTCGTACCCAGTCCCGGCTTGCTGTCCACGGAAATAGTACCGTTATGGTTTTCGATTATACGATAGGCGGTCGTTAATCCCAGGCCCGTGCCGGATTCCTTGGTGGTGAAGAACGGATCGAAGATCTGCGGCAACACGTTCTCGGGGATGCCGACACCGTTGTCCGAGCAGGTAATCAGCACTTCCTTGGGCAGCGGATCCGCGTCGCTGGCGCGCCCCTCGAGGGTGGTGATCACCACCACCTCGCCGCCGTGGGGTGTGGCCTGCATCGAGTTGATGAACAGGTTCCATAGCAGCTGTCGCAGCTGGTCGGCGTCGGCCCGCAAATAAGCGCCCTTGCTCAGCCGCTTGCGGAACTGGAACGAATCGTTATACAGCGGATCGTTGCGGCACAGGTCGATCGTCTCGTCGATCAGCCGGTTGAGGTCGACGATCTCCTCGTCGATCTTGGCCGGTTTGGCAAAGGCGAGGAACTCGGAAATCAGCTTGTTCAGCCGGTCGACCTCGCGCACCACAATCTGCATCAGGTTGCTGTTGAGGTCGTCCAGCTCCAGCTCGCCTTTGAGCAGCTGCACCGATCCGCTGATCGACGCCAGGGGGTTGCGGATCTCGTGGGCGATGCCCGCGGCCATTTTTCCCACGGCGGCGAGCTTGTCCGAGCGTTTGACCTCCTGCTCCATCTTGCGCAGGGCCGACTGATCCTCGAGCAGCACGATCTGGCCGATGCGCAGACCCTCGACGTTGCGCAGGTCCGAACGGAACAGCTGCAGATGGCGCGGCTCTTCATCGAGGCGCTGCAGCACGAGTCGGCGCCGGTGGTGCTGGTCGCCGTGCTGGATCCGCTCGGGCTGTTGCTCGGCGATCTCGGGCAGCAGCTGCTGCAGCGTGCGGCCCTTTACACCGCCGGGCCGCAGTCCGAGCAGCACTTCGGCGCTGGAGTTGGCGAACGATGCCAGACCCTGTCGGTCCAGGGCGATGATGCCGATCTGCACCGAGGCGACGATATTCTCGTACAGCGCGCGCAACGCCTCGATCTCGACCTGGGCCTTGATCAGCTCGTCCTGCCGTTTGCGCGACTGTTCGGAGACGTACGATGAGAGGAACGCGGCGACGAAGAACGCCATGCCGTGCAGCAGCACCTTGTAGATCATCTCGCCGGGCAAGATCGGATCGCCGGAGGAGTGGACCAGGTTCCACAGCGGGAACGGCGTCAGGCCCAGCACCTCGATCGACAGCACGCCGGTGTAGGTCAGCAGGGCCAGGGCCGCGGCGAGGAACGCCTCACGACGGCTGAGCAGGATGCCGGCGTTGATCACCGCCAGCAGGAACAGGAAGCTGAAAATCGAGCGCGAGATTCCGGTCAGGCCGATCAGCAGCGCGACGAACAGGAAGTCCCAGTAGACCAGCAGCGCGATGAACAGCCGCCGCCGTCCGTAGGTTGGAATCAGCAGAGCCAGCGTCAGGGTCGCCAGCACGTTGACTACGACTACAGTGAACACCGGGACGTGGAACGGCTCGTCGAGCAGGAACGTCGCGCCGAGGATGAAGACGGAAACAATTACCCGCAGGAAGACCAACCACCATAACAGCTGGGTGATCTCCCGCTCGGCGGTCGCGCTGCTTTGGGTCATGTTCGCCCGCGTGGCGGGCATGGTTTAATCCATTACCGAGACCAGCTTGAAGATCGGCAGATACATAGCGATCATCAGCGTGCCGACGGTGCCGCCCAGGACGACCATCATGATCGGCTCGATCAGGCTCATCAGCGTCTCGACCGCCATGTCGACCTCGTCCTCGTAGAAGTCGGCGATCTTGGCCAACATCACGTCCAGGGCGCCGGTGCTCTCGCCGACGGTGATCATTTGGACCACCATGCCGGGGAACACGCCGCTTTCGGCCAGCGGTTCGGCGATCGTCTTGCCTTCGGCGATGCGGTCTTTGGTCGTGAGCACCGCCTTCTCGATAACTTTATTGCCCGAGGTCTTGGCCACGATATCCAGGCCGTCGAGGATCGGCACGCCGGAGGTAATCATCGTGCCCAGGGTGCGGGTGAACTTGGCGACCGCCTGTTTCTGCAACAGCGGGCCAAAGACCGGCAGCCGCAACGAGATCTTGTCCCAGGTCTCCCGGCCCTTCTCGGTCTGCAGGGCGTAGCGGATGGCCACCACGATGCCGATAATCAGCGGGATGAGGATGAACCAATAATCGCGGATGCCGTGGGAGAAGTCGACGAAGAACTGCGTCAGTCCGGGAAGGGCGTGGCCGAAGTCCTTGAACATGTTTTCGAACACCGGGATAACCCAGACCAGCATGATCACCACGACCAGCACCGCCACGCCCGTGACCGCCGCCGGATAGGCCAGCGCGCCCTTGACGCGCTTTTTAAGCTTCATCGATTTTTCGATGTAGGCGCCCAGGCGGTTCATGATCGTGTCCAGGATACCGCCGACCTCGCCGGCCGCGACCAGGGCGACGAACAGATCGTCGAACACCTTGGGGTGCTTGCCCAGGGCGCGGGCGAAGGTCGAACCGGCCTCGACGTCGGCCTTGATCTCGGCCAAGACCTGGGCGAAGGTCTTGTTCTCCTGCTGGCTGACCAGGATCTCGAGGCATTGCACCAGCGGCAGTCCGGCGTCGATCATCGTGGCGAACTGGCGCGTGAAGACCACGACCTCCTGTTCCTTGACCTTCTGGCCGAAGCTGAACAGCTGGATGTCCTTGGGCTTGGCCTTGACCTTGGTAGCCATGATCTGCTGGCTGCGCAGTTTGGCAATCACGGCCTCGTCGTTGGGGGCGTCCATCTCGCCCTTGACGATCGCTCCCGTGCGGCTCTTACCTTCCCATTTAAAGACCGGCATGTTCGGTTCCCCTGTCTAGCTGGCGCTGTTCGAACGCATCACAGTATATCATTGCATCAGGAACTGTTGCTACGCTGCTGTTTCTTGGTTTGCGGCGATGAGGTGGTCGGGATGCGTCCCTCGAGCATCTGCTGAAATTCGTCGGGCTCGTTCGAGCGGCCCTGGCCCTCCTTAAGCGAGATCAGCCCCTTCTCGTAGAGGCTGAGCAGGCTTTGGTTCAACGTCAGCATGCCGAATTTGGACTGGCCGACCTGCATCTGACTGTAAATCTGATGGACCTTGTCCTCGCGGATCAGGTTGCGGATCGCTGCGTTGGGCACCATCACCTCGCAGGCCAGTACGCGGCCGACCCCGTTGGCCTTGGGGATCAACTGCTGGGTGATCACGCCCTCGAGCACGAAGCTGAGCTGGGCGCGCACTTGCGGCTGCTGGTGCGGCGGGAAGACGTCGATGATGCGGTTGATCGAGGATACGGCCGAGGAGGTGTGCAGCGTGGCGAAGGTCAGATGGCCGGTCTCGGAGATGGTCAGCGCCGCGTCGATGGTCTCCAGGTCGCGCATCTCGCCGATCATCACGATGTCCGGGTCCTGGCGCAGCACGTACTTCAGCGCGGCGCCGAAGCTGTGGGTGTCGGCTCCGACCTCGCGCTGGTTGACGATGCAGCCCTTGTGTCCGTGGAGGTACTCGATCGGATCCTCGACGGTGATGATGTGCTGGTTGCGCGACATATTGATCTTGTCGATGATCGAGGTCAGCGTGGTGCTCTTGCCGCAGCCGGTGGGGCCGGTGACCAGAATCAGGCCCGAGGGGCGCTTGACAATCTCGTTGACCACGTTGGGCAGGCCCAGCTCGGATAAGCTGAAGCTCTTGAACGGGATCGTGCGGAAGGCGCCGGCCACCGCGCCGCGTTGTCGGTAGACATTGGCCCGGAAACGCGCCAGCCCCTTGACGCCGAAGCTCAAGTCGAGCTCGTTGCTCTCTTCGAAATGCTGTCGCTGTATGTCGGTCAGCACGCTGTAGCACAGTCGCTTGGTCTCTGCGGCCGTGAGCTGCGGCATGTTCAACGGTGTGAGTTTGCCGTCGATACGGTACTGCGGCGGGCTGCCGGTGGTGATGTGCAGGTCCGAGGCTCCGCGCTCGATCATGATTTTCAATAATTGATGTAGGTCAGCCATTTACGCTCCCTCAAAAAATTGCCCAGGCTGTGGATGCTGCGCGAGTCGAGCGATCCATCAATCGGTGGCGGTCACGCGGACCAGCTCCTCGATGGTGGTGACTCCCTCCTGGAGCTTGGTGATTCCGGATTGGCGCATTGTCTTCATGCCCAGGCGGATCGACTCGCGCTTGATCTCGGTTGTGCTCGCGCCGTTGAGCACGAACTCGCGTAGCTCCTCTTGCAGCGGCATCACCTCGTACAACGCGATGCGCCCCTTATAGCCGGTCTTCGAGCACTTCATGCAGCCGGCGCCGTGGTAGCACTGGGCCTTTTCGATATTTTCCTCGGGCATCTGGATGTCTTTGAGCACCTGCGGACTGACGTCCACCGGCTCTTTGCAGGCCTCACAGATCTTGCGCACCAGGCGCTGGGCCGCGATCAGCACCACCGAGGCGGTTACCAGGAACGGTTCGACGCCCATGTTCAACAGACGGGTGACCGAACCCGGCGCGTCGTTGGTGTGCAGGGTCGAGAGCACCATGTGGCCGGTGAGCGCGGCCTTGACCGCGATCTCCGCGGTCTCGAAGTCGCGGATCTCGCCGACCATTATGATGTCCGGATCCTGGCGCAGGAAGCAGCGCAGGGCCGAGGAGAAGTTCAGTCCGATCGCGTCGTGCATCTGCACCTGGTTGACGCCCTTGAGCGTGTACTCGACCGGATCCTCGGCCGTGGAGATGTTGTCGGCGATCGTGTTGAGCTCGGTCAGCGCCGAGTAGAGCGTGGTGGTCTTGCCCGAGCCGGTGGGGCCGGTGACCAGCACCATGCCGTACGGCTTGTGGATCGCCTCCTTGAAATGCTGTAGCGGCTCCTCCTCGAACCCGAGCTTGGTCATGTCCAGCTGCAGGTTTTCCTTGTCCAGCAGTCGCAGAACGATCTTTTCGCCGTAGATCGTGGGCAGCGAGCTGACGCGGAAGTCCATCTCTTTGCCCTTGGCGGTTTTGAGCTTGATGCGGCCGTCCTGGGGCAGCCGGCGTTCGGCGATGTCCAGGGCCGACATGATCTTCAGGCGCGAGGTGATGGCGTTTTGCAGCTTGCGCGGCGGGTCCATCACCTTGTGCAGCACGCCGTCAATGCGGTAGCGCACGCGGAAGTTCTTCTCGTAGGGTTCGACGTGGATGTCCGAGGCGCCTTTTTTAATTGCGTCGGAGAGGATCAGATTGACCAGCTTGACCACCGGAGCGTCCTCGCTGGCCTTTTCCAATTCCTTGATGTTGAACTCTTCTTCGTCCTGGATCAGTTCCAGGTCCTCGTCCTCGAAGTCCTGCAACACGTCCTCGAGGTCGGTGCCGTGGTCGGTCTCGTAGTAGCGGTCGATGGCCGAGACGATCGAATCCTCGGTGGCGACCACCGCCTCGATGTTGTAGCCGGTGAGGAACTTGATGTCGTCGATGGCCAGGATGTTGCTCGGGTCGACCATCGCCACGATCAAGGAGCTGTCGGCTCGCGATATCGGGATTACTTTGTATTTCTCAACGACCTCGCGCGGGATCAGTTTGATCACCTCGGGGTCGATCTCGAATTCGCTGAGGTTGATGCTCGGCACGCCGTACTGTTTGGACAGGATGTCCGCCAGCTCGCTCTCCTCGAGGTAGCCCAGCTTGCTCAGGTGGTAGCTCAGACGTCCGCCGGAGACCTTCTGCTCAGCCAGGGCGGTCTCGAGTTGCTCTGGGCTGATCAAGTCTTCCTGTACAAGAAGTTCGCCCAATTTTTCCTTGTGCTTTTCCTTGGAACCTGTCTTATTCTCCGGCATCCGCAATCCTCCTACTCCTCATCCGCAATGAGGGTAGACGTAAGAGAAAAAAATTACACAACCGGTCCGCGCTACCTAACGCGTCGCGTCAGCGATGCGTGGAACACCGGCTATCATCCTCCTGATCGCTCAATTCTTACAGCACGCACCTCCGGGGCAAGCATATACTGCTTCACTCCATCTTCCCCGTCCTTACAGCATCTTGCGCGTCCTGCCCACGCAGCACGAGCAGTTATACAGGTCGACGGTTGAATGACAATAACCTTGTCATGGCGTCCCTGCCTTGTCAAGAAGAAGAAAAGTACGTTAATCGACTAAAATCCGGGCATTTGAACGCCCAGTTCGGCAGGACGTCGGTGGTTGTGTCCCGGTCCGGACGATATCAATAATCCGGGCCCAGGCGCGATTGGGCGGTTTCACGTCCCTGGCGGGCGATGCGCTCCAACTCGGACATACCCAGGGCCGCTGCCAGCCCCTCGGCCGCGGAAAAGTGCCAAGCCGCAACGGCCGGCCGCTCGAGGCGCAGCTCGATCGCGGCCATGTCGTTGTATACATGTGCCAATAGCAGCAGGTTGGGGCTGATCAGCGCCAGGTCGCGGGCCCGCGTGTAATCGTCCAGCGCCCGGTTCAGGTCCCCCTCCTCGCGCCGCAGGTCGCCGCGGATCTTGGCCACCAGGGCCCGGCTGCGGTTGTTGTCCGCCTGCACGTAGTCTTCGTCGGCCAGCCGCAACCTGGCCAGGGCTCGCCGGGGCCGGCCCAGCTCGATCTCCACGGCGGCGAGGTTGAGTTCGGCGTCGCCGCGCTGCGTGTGAAACGGGGTTGCCTCAAGCAGTTTCACCGCGCGCTGGGACAGCTCCTGGGCCCTGTCCAGCCGTCCGTCGCGTGCGTAGAGGTCGGCCATGTCGCAGATTACCCGGCCCTGCAATTCGCGATCGTCCAGCGCGGTGGCCAGTTCCAGGCTGTTGAACAGCATCATTTCCGCGGCCTCGCGGTCGGCCGAGAGGCTCATGATTTGGCCGCCGATGTCCAGCAGCTCGGCGCGCGCCGCGTCGTCGCCAATCTCCTCGGCCACGCCCATCGCCATTTGTACCAGCTCGCCGGCGAGCTGCAGATCGCCGTTGCGCAACGAGACCCGCGCGACCATGGTCAGCGCGAACAGGTTGCGCGGATCGCGCGTAAGCATCGAGTCGCAGAGGTTTACCACGTCCGAGTCGCGCCCCTCGACGAACAGTTTGCGGCATTGCTGGGGCAGCCGGTGCTCCGCGAGGGTCAGTGGGTCCGGAGCGTTGGCCAGCTCCCACAGCGCGCGGCTTGGGTCGCGGCCGATGAAGCGCGCGAACTCCACGATCGCCGCGGCGCCGATCAAGTGCACGTTTTCCAGAAAGCCCGCACCGGACCAGCGCTGCTGCCGGCCGTCGCGGCAATCCACGAACAGGAATCCCAGCTCGGTATGATTCAGGTCGCTGCGATAGCTGCCGACGATTAGGTAGTCGGCGTCGGACTCGCGTCCCAGGGCCGCCAGCCGCGCCGGGTCCGCGGGGACCGTTTGAGTTTGGGGTGCGCGGTTGCGGGCCGCGATCGTGCGCTGGAGATCCAGCGGCAATACGCCGTCCACCTGTGGCAGCAGTAGTTGCAGCGCGTCGTACAACAGCATTCGCTCGGGGCCGGGATGCGCCGGGTCGGCCGCGTTGACGAACGGCAGCAACAGTACACTGCGAGCCGCAGTGGGCTGCGGTTTGGGTGGGCAGGCGCACAGTGTCAGGGCCAGGACCAGCACCGCGGCGATCAACGCGGCGCGGGCCGTGGGCCGAGGTCTGATCATTTGCGTCCGGCCGCGAAGAACAACGGCATGAAGACTGTGGCCCGGCCCTCTTGGGCGGCCTGTGCGAACTGCCCGGCCCACTGGTCGAGAAGCTGCTCGCGCTCCGGGCCCTTGCCGCCGAGCAGCGTGCGCACCGACTCGATTTCGGCTGCGGCGTGCTCGCGCGTGCGCTGCTCGTCCCAGGCCGATTGAACCACGCCGCGGATCACGCGTTCGAATCCCGCGTCCTTAAACAGCTCGGGCAGCTTGCGACCGATGCGCGGGTCGGCCCCCTGGCGCACCAGCTCGCGCTCGGCCTCGCCGATCAACCAATCGCCGGGGTTGTACAGCCCGGCGCCGTAATCCGGCTCGGCCAGGGCCGCGACCCAGCCGCCGCTACGCGTCACGCGCCGCATCTGGGCGATCAGTTGCGCGGGATCATCGGCCCACATCAGCGTCAGGTGGGCGCAAACCAGGTCGAACTCGCTGTCGTCAAACGGCAGCGCGTCCGGCGCGCATTGTTCGAAGCGCAGAGCGGGGTATTCCTGCACTGCGATCTGGAGCACCTGCGGATCGACGTCGCAGCCCACGGCGCTGCCGCGACACGAGCGGTTGAGCTCCGCGGTCACCGCGCCGCCGCCGCAGCCCACGTCGAGCACGCGCTCGAGGTTGCCGATGCCGACCATGCGATAGACGTGCAGCCTGCCGCCGCGCGAGTATTCCAGTTGTCTGCGATATTGCTCGATCAGCGCGGTATTGCCCTTGGGGATCGGGCTCAATGCGCTGCGTCCTGCTGTTCGGACGCCACCTTGGGCGGGTTTAGCCGCTGGGTGAGGAAATCGATGAACGAGTCCAGCAGGCTGCTGGCGCTACGTCCCTTGTGCGTCACCAGGTAGAAGGAGCGGCGCAGGTGGATGCCCTCGATGCGGACCATGCCCAGCGTGCCCTGAACAACGTCGTCGTCGATCGCCCAAAGCGAGACGATCGAGATCCCCAGGCCGGCCTTGATCCCGCGCTTGACCGCCTCGGTGTCGCTGAACATCGCGGTGACGCGGAACTCCCGGGGGTTGTAGCCGCCCTCGACCAACGCCTGGTCGACCAGCCGCCGCGTGCCCGAGCCGCGTTCGCGCATGATGTACGGCTGCTTTTTAATATCGTCCACCGAGACCACCGAGCGATTGCACCACGGGTGGTCCGGCGGCAAGGCCATCACCAGCTCGTCCTCGACCAGCGGCACGAACTGCAATCCGGGCTCGGCCAGCTCAAAGCCGATCACCCCGGCCTCGAGTTTGCCGCGCAGCACCGCATGGCCGATCGATTCGGAATAGCCCACGTTAAGCCGGATCAACGGCTGGGGATGTAATTTTTTATAGTCTGAGATCGCGTCGGGCAGCAGGTAGGTGCCGGGCAGATGGCAAGAGCCCAGGCTCAGCTCGCCGTGGCTCGCACCGTCGAGCAGGGCGATTTCGCCCTTGGCATCGGTCAGGCACTTGAGCACGCGGCGCGCGTAGCGGTAGAGCACCTGGCCGGTCTTGGTCGGCAGAACCTCCTTGCCCAGCCTGTCCAGCAGCTTGGTTCCCAGCTCGGTCTCGAGCGACTTGATGTGCGCGCTGACCGTGGGTTGGCTCAGACCAACCGAGCGAGCGGCGCGCGAGAAACTTTTTTTATCGACGATGCTGCAGAAAACCTGCAACTGTCTAATGTCCATCGACATGCCCCGCATCGTGTAAAGGATGAGTCCCATTGTCATTGATGATTTATTATTCGTCAATCGAGATTATAAATAGCCGCCGCCGGCGTGCCGGCGTTGATGCTGGACCTTTGGTCCACAATAGCGTAGAAGATCACAGACCGTCGGCGATGAAGGTTGGGCACAGGAGCTGTCGAACAGGTGGAAAATGAAAGCCGAGACATGTGGCGCAAGGCCGGCTCGCTGGGCGCTGTCGGCCTGGAAATGGGCATTGCCGTGGCTTTCGGCTACTTCATCGGCAACGCGCTGGACGACTGGCTGGGCACCTCGCCGTGGCTGACAATCTTTTGGGTGATCGCCGGCGTGGGAGCGGGGTTCAAAGCGCTGCTGATGGCGACGCGTAAGGCGCGCAAAGTCATGGAATCGCCTGCGGACGACAATTCGGATAAGGACCTAAGCGATTGATTTCAAAGCAAGAAATACGTCGCGTAACTACTATTGAATTTATCATGCTGTTCCTCTATATTGTCACGGCTTTGATCACGCTCTGGTTGTGGAACCTACGGGCCGCAACAAGCGTGCTGGTCGGCGGCACTCTGGCGGTAATCAATCTTGATCTTTTAAAACGGATTATCCTGGTGATTCTGTCCGGCCCGGTTCAGGCCAGCGGAATTTTCGGCGCGTTCTACTGGGTGAAGTTCGCCGCGTTATGCGCGGTGATCTTCTTCGTGATCATCAACGGTATGGTCAGCCCGGTTCCGATGGTAATCGGCTTTTCTTCGTTGCTGGTCGCGATCACGATCTACGCGCTGTATTACCAGATCCAACTGATCAGGCAAGAGCAGTCCGAGGAGGACGATGAGCTAGACGAGGGCCCGGTAAGCCCGGACCACTTTGCCGACTACAAGGAATGATCCGAACGGGAGGATGCGGGGCACGCATAAAGCGCACCCCATTAATGGATAAAAGGCAGCGATGAGAACGCACAAAACAATCGCGATAGTAACTACGGCTCTGCTGTTGTTCCTGCTCGCCGCGCCGATGGCCCTGGCTTCCCAGGGCGTGAGCAACGCGCTGCAGGACTTCCGCTCCTCGCCCAACGACACCCACGGCCTGATGCTGCTCAACTTCATTCCGGGCGTCAACCAGATCGTCAAGCATGTGGTGGCCGCATCGATCATGTTCACGATCCTGCTGCTGATCTCGGTGTTCGTAGGCCGCGACATCCGCCGCAGCGGCGACCAGCTGGTTCCTTCGCGCCACTTCGGCCTGCGCTCGTTCGTCGAAATGCTGATCGAGGCCGTGCTGGGCCTGATGCGCGACATAATCGGCCCCGACTACAAACGCTACTTCCCGCTGATCGGGACGCTGGCATTCTTCATCCTGTTCAGTAACGTGATGGGGCTGGTCCCCGGGCTGTACACCTCAACCGACAACATCAACACCAACGCGGCCATGGCCCTGACGGTGTTCTTCTCCTACCACTACTGGGGAATCCGCGCCCAGGGATTCGCCAAATACATGAAGCACATGGCGACCGGCGGCGTGGAAGGCGTCATCGGCTGGGTGCTGATGCCGCTGCTTTTCCCGATCGAGATCATCAGCCATCTGGCCCGTCCGCTGAGCCTGACACTGCGTTTGTTCGGCAATATGTTCGGTGATCACAAGGTAATGGCGATGTTCGTCGGGTTGATCGCCATTCCCAATCCACTGCCGGTTCCGTTTTTCGCGCTGGGGTTGGTGGTGGCGGTAGTGCAGACCCTCGTGTTCTGCCTGCTGGCATGCGTCTACATCAGCCTGGCCACGGCTCATGAAGAATAAAAAAGACAGTTAATAATGGTATCTGGCGTATTAAAGGAGGAACGGTAATGAATAAGCGATTTGCGACGATCATGCTGGCTGCGATGATCGGCGTACTGATGTTTTCCACGGTCGCGATGGCCCAGGAAGAGGGCGCTGAGAAGCTCGACCCGATGGTGTTGAGCATGGCCGCATTGGCCGCCGGACTGGGTATCGCCATCGCCGTCCTGGGCGGAACCATGGGACAGGGCCGCACAATGGCCTCGGCCATTGAGGGCATCGCCCGCAACCCGGGCGCCAGCGGCAAGATCTTCACGCCGATGATCCTCGGCCTGGCACTGATCGAGTCCCTGGTCATCTATTCGCTGATCATCAGCTTCATCCTCGTCGGCAAACTGTAAACGAGGCTGAAACCTACGATCGATCGGGCGGCGTCCGCGACTGCGGGCGCCGCCTTGTTCTATTTCCCGCCTCTGTGCCGGCCGCGCTGCCCGCGGCATATGAAATCGCCCACAATACAGGGTAGAGTGTCCTCGCAATAACGCGAGAGTTGACACCGTGTGCGCTCCAGTAGAACCATCATGAACAATCCGGACCAAACACCTCAGCCCGCGTTCGAGCAATCCTGGGAAGAGTTCTACGAGCTGATCTCCGGGATCGGCGCGTTCATCCCCCCGGCTTTTTGGGAGATTCTTAAAGCGGCGCGGGTGATTTTCACCCCGGGCAACGCGGTCAGCGACGCGCTGCGCCCAAGCTTCGGCGCGCTGATCGAGGGCCGACAGCACGAGCGCGAGCGCGACGTGGTGCCGGTGTTCGTGCCGGTGTTCGACTATCACAGCCCGGAGCCGGTCTATAAGCGGATCAAAGGGGTCGAGCAGCTGGACAAGGTCAATCCCACGGACATGGCGCTGCTGGACATGAACGAACTGATCATCAAGGCCCAGGATCGCGAGCTGTACGTGCGGGTGATGGACCCCAAGCAGTCGCGGGTGCGGCGCGACGAGATCAAGCCGGTGCGCACCTCGCGCGACAAACAGCGGCTCAATCCCGCGGCGCAAAAGCTCTACCTGCTGATGGACATCTCCTATTCGATGCGCGAGCGCTCGCGGCTGATCTACGCCAAGGCGCTGCTGCTGGAGTACCTGCGCTCCAAGCGCAATGGCGATTCCTGGATCTTCTTCCGCGCCTTTGACTTCCGCGTCTACGAGCAGGTTTCGGCGCGCCGCCGCGAGGATTACAACCGGCTGATCAACGCCGTGCTCTTTGCCGAGACGCGCGGCAAGGGGACCGACATCCGCGCCGCGCTGCTTAAGGCGATCGAGGACATCCGCCGTGGCGGCATGTACCTCGACGCTGAGATCGTACTGGTCACCGACGGCATCGATCGTTTCGACATCCGCGAGATCAAGAGCGCACTGGGCGGCACGATCAAGCTGCACACCTTCAAGATCGGTTGCGACTCCCAGGAGCCCGTGGCCTCGGAGCTCAAGCAGATGATGGAGGAGGACGGCACCCTGAGCGACCTGGACTCCGCGGCGCGCAAGTTCCAGCTCAACCTGCGCAACGACTTCGCCGACATCTCAAAGACCTTTGTCGAGCTGCCCGATTTGCGCCGCAGTTTTTATCGGCTCGACGCCGAGGCCTACGATTTTATTCGCAAGAGCGTGCAGCGGCTCTCGACAATGAACAGCGCCAGCCTGGACACCGAACAACGCTTCGAGCTGTACTGCCGCGCCTCGTTTCTCGCCGACTTCGTGCGCTTTGTGCTCGGCGAGGGCGGGGGAGCCCAGGGCGAGCGCCTTTCCGAGCTCGAGCGCTCGTTGCAGATGCTCGAACAATTGCTCGAGGCGCTGCTGGGCGACAAACAGTTGCTGCTGCGCGTGGCTCAGTCGGGCAATCGCAGCCTGATCGGGAACAAGCGTTTCCGCGAGCGAGCCCACACCGAGGGTCTGCGACTGGAGCAGGAGCGCGACCCGATCTACGACGACCGCAAACTGCGCCTGGCCCTGGGTCTCAAGCGCCGTGCCGGCAAGCAGCAAAAGCGGCGGCTGTGGGAAGTGCTGATGATATTGCTTAGGCAGATTGCCGGTGCTTTCAAATCTCGTAGACGTTGATCGACGATCCTCTCCGCTTCCGCGTGTGCTGGTACCCTCGCAAGCTGCCGCTGCGTTGCATTGTACGGTCCGGCCCACCACAATAGATCGCGCTGATTGCCGATAACCGGGTAAAGATGCAGAACAAGGTCCTGACAGGACAGCAGTCGTTCGAGCAGTCGTGGGAGGAGTTCAGCGAGCTGATCTCGGGCCTGGGGATGTACGTGCCCCCGGCGTTCTGGGAGATCCTCAAGGTGGCGCGGGTGATCTTCGGCGCGAGCAACGAGGTCAGCGAAGCGTTGCGCCCCTCGTACAAAGCGCTGGTCGAGTCGACCACCAGCCGCGACCGCGACGTGCTCACCGTGCACGTGCCGGTGCTCAATACCCATAGCCCCGAGCCGAAGTATCGCCGGATCAAGGGCGTGCACGAGCTGCACCTGGTCAACGACACCGACATGGCGCTGCTCGACTTCGACGAGCTGATGATCAAGGCCCAGGACCGCGAGCTGT
>JAVCCG010000019.1 GCA_030765605.1 Candidatus Alcyoniella australis | reverse complement strand
CCAGGCTGCGCAGCGCCTGCCAGCGGTCGGCGTATTTGTAGGGCAGCAGCGTGCCAAAGGAATAGTCCATGTAGCCGCGGCCGTTGATCGTGGTGCGCTTGCCCTCCAGGGTGATCGTTCCCGTGGCCCGCGCCATGGGCATCGGCACGGTGAAGTAGTAGTAGTCCTCGCGGTCGGTGCTGAAATAGCAGCGGCCGCCGTTTGGACGCCAGGGCGTAAGCTCGATCTTGAAGCTGATCTCGGCGCGCATGTTCTTCTCGGCCACCACGAACTTGAAGTCCGGGTACTTGCCCTTGAGATAGCTTTGGCCGATGCGTATGTCGAAGCTGTCGTGGGACGCATCGAGCAGGTCCGAGTCGATATCGCCGCGCACGAAGTGGCTGCGGCCGTTAGGCTCGATCCAGTTGAGCTCCACTCCGCAGTTGTTGTCGCCGAACCCGATGTTCGAGGTCAGTACGCTGGCGGTTATCAGCCCGCCGTCGTCCAGGTCGACCAGGATGAACCACGACTGGCTGAAGCCCTCGTTGTCCATGAAGTGGTAGATGTAGTTTTGCTCGGGCAGCGGCTTGTCCACAGGCCACGCATCGCCGGGCCAGATCTCGTAGTCGGCTGCGAGCGCCGGGACTGTCAACAGCAGCAGGGCCGCCAAGGTCAACAGAGAAAAGCCGCGCCATCGAATCATCAAGAACCTCCCGATCGCCGGTGGATTGCGTTAGGCGATAATAAATTGCGCGGCCCGATTTTGAAAGATCAGCAGCTGGAAGCTGCGGTAAAACTCGCGGCAGCTTGGGGTGGGAGGGTAAAGATCGAGTAATCGATGTTCAACGATGATCTCCGCAACGCGGGGCGGCCCGTGGCATTACGACCATCGTACTACGCGAGCTTTGTGGCGGCTCGAAGCCGCCTCAGTATTCGTAGTCGGGGTAGATCACCTCGACGTTGGCCGAGATGTCGTGGACCACGGTTTCCGCCTCGTTGATCGCCACCATCGCCAGGATTACCCCGTAGTCGTAGAGGAACAGATCCATGATGTCGTAGGTCTCGGACGAGCCGTAGTGTGCGCTGCGATCCTCGAGGTCCACGGTTTGACCGGGCGCGATAGTGAAGTTGTCGAGCAGCTGCGGCATGTTGTAATCGTATTCCTGGTAGACGGTAAATATCTTAATTGCCACCGAGTCGGTCTGCGACAGATTGTCGATTGTGCCGTTGAGCCAGGCGTCCTCAATCCAGGTGCCCTCGGGCAGGTCCAGGTCGTTGTACCAGCCGCAGCCGCCGCTGCTGAGCCAGAACATCGGGCCGGCGCTGATTGCCAACGAGAAGCTCTCGCTCTGGATCGCGCCCTGGGCAGTTGAAAGTCCGATTGTGGCGTAGTCCCAATCGTTGTGCGGCTCGACCACGATGAACTCCTCGAGGGCCGAGCGCACATCGGCGGCCGGCTCGTTGAAATCATCGGGGCTCGCGAACGAGTAGGTCTGGCCCGCGTTGACGGTGATCGAGCCGATCAACGTGGCGTCGCCGTAGCGGCTGTCGGCCAGCGAGATCGAGTAGATGGCCTGGGCATCGCCGGAGTTGGTGATGCTGCCGCGCAGGGTCAAGGTGACGTCGGAAAGCTGTTGATCGACCAGTTGGGAGAACAGGTCGGGATCGATATTCCAATTCAGCGTTGCCAAATATTGGCCCTCGCCCTCGCTGCTAAGCTTGGTGGCCGTGGCGATGTCGGTCATCTGCACGGTTGCGTAATCGTCATAGAACTCGCAACGGATTTCGTCGGTATCATCTTTGTCGCTGTTCCAATCGACGTCGCAGGCCAACGCCGCCAACAGCAGCAGTCCGGCGAGCAGGGAACCGATCAGGCTCGCTCTGATGATCCTTACGCTGTTCATAGCTCTCTCCCAGATAAAAATGCCCTAGGTCGGTCTTGTCGCTGGTAGGACAGTATCGCGTTGCGGTTCCGTCTGACCCCGGTTAAATCGATTGTGCACACTTGTCATCTTAAGGTAGCATGGGTGCGAGGACCGTGCCATGCGAATAACCATCGCCATAGTAACGCTGATAACGCTGATCCTGGCCGCCGCCGTGCTGATCTCGAGTTGCGATCTGGACCTGGATAGGAGTTACAGCGACGACGATTCCTGGGACTGGGATTCCGACGGTTGGTGCGCGGATCTGTGCGACGATGTCTACGATTGCGGTATGGACGTGCGCTACTATACCGAGCGCGAGTGCCGCGAGCGTTGCGACTCGTACAACCGGTTCTGGGACTGCATCGAGGATTGTTTCGACCAGTACGACTGCCGCGCACAGGTCTGCATCGACGCCTGCAGCCGCTGAGCCTCGCTTACAGTTTTTCACCTAAAAACTCAGATTTCTGAAAGCAAGACCGGCGCACACCGGGCCTTTTGGGGGCGTGCGATAAATTTTATGCACGGGCTAGTCCTGGACTTTCAACGGGTTTTTCATCAAGCGCGAAAGAGCTGCCGCAGTTGGTACAGCGCTTGCTGTACTCAATGGCGAGGGTTACGGAATTCGTTAAGCTTGGCCGCTTTACTCTGTGATTCTCAACGGTTAGGGTTGGTCGCCGGGAGTCCGCGCCTAAAAGCCCCAGTAGGCACGGTTCCCGGCGTCCTTTATCTATGGGGTGGGGAAAAGACCGATGTATCGATCTTTACTTCCCCCAACAATCTTCCGTCGCGGGTAGGATCGTCGCTATAAGACCTTGGTCCGCTCGCGTGCCATCTATCCCCCCTTACTGATCTCGTGTTGCGGCGTGCGGCCGGCCGTAGTAGAAGCGGGATGGTAAATACGGACAATGAGCAAGCTCGGATCACCAAGGGCCGCGCGCGGCGCTTGTCGGCGCGCACGCCGCAGGCCGCTGTTCTACCTGCTGACCGTGCTGGCGCTGTTGCTGATCGTCGATCTGGCGCTGCAACTGGTGCTGCGCGAGCTCAACGTGGCTTGGCTCGACGAGCTGTACCAGCGCACCGGCTCGCAACAGCCGCCGTACATCGAGCTGCGGCCCGGCGCGCAGCTCGAGTACAGCGGGATGCTCGGCAGGCTCGAACCCACGTCGATTCGTATCAACTCAACGGGATTCCGCGATTTCGAGCGGCCCTGGGACGGGCCGGACCAGGGTCTGCGCATTGCCTGTGTGGGCGACTCGTACACCATGGGCCTGGGCGTGGAGCTCGAGCAGGCTTTCCCCGCGCAACTTGAAAAGCGTTGCCGCGAGGTGGGCCGCGATGATGCGCGGGTGTTCAACGCCGGGGTCGCGGCCTACTCGATGTTCGATTACCCGCGCTATCTGCGCACCGCCGTGACGCGGCTCGAGCCGGACCTGATCGTGCTGCAGATCTGCGGCAACGACGCCACGCCCGCGGCATCTGCCCGGTCGCGGCTGTGGTGGGCCGTGATGCGTTTGGCGCGGTTCTCGGGCCTGGCCAAGGGGCTGCTGTTTTTTCAAAGCGAACAACAGGACCTCGAGGGCTACGGCCAGGCACTGGACGAGACTCTGGCCGCCTGCCGCACACTCGCGCCGCAAACCCTGGTTTGGGTCCAGAGTTTTCCCGAGCAGACCGAGGGGATCACCCGCGAACTGTCCGAGCGACACGGGGCGCGAATCGTCGATCTAGAGGGCTTTGCGCCGCAGACTCTGCCCGACGATCCGCATTACGCGCCCCAGTCCTACGCCGAGCTGGCGCGGATCGTCTATGAGCAACTGATGCAAGCTCCCTCCGGGTCCCAAGACGGCGCACTGTAATTGCCCGCAGGTTTGGTGCAATATCTGTGCTGATGCGCAGCAACCGGATAAATCGCGCGTGGATCGCCCTGAGGCGTCTGAGCCTCAAACGATTCAGCTTCAGCATCTTGACGCTGCTGCTGGTGTTGGTGGTGGCGGACGTCGCGCTGAACATCGCCTTCCGCGATATCCGCGTGGCCTGGCTCGGCGAGCTGTACCGCGTGCCCCCTGACGGATCGCAGCCCGGATGGGAGCTGCGGCCCGGCGCACGGATCGAATACAGCGGTATGAGCGGCGAGGCGTCCGCATACTCGGTGATTCAGATCAACTCCCTGGGGATGCGCGATCGCGAGCGAAGCATGGCCAAGCAGCCCGGAGCGTTTCGCATCGTCTGCGTGGGCGATTCGCATACCATGGGGCTTGGCGTCGAGCGCGAGGAGGCGTTCCCCGCCCGCTTGGAGCACGAATTCGCCCTGGCCGGACATCCCGAGGTTGAGGTTTGGAACGCGGGCGTGGCCGGCTACAACATGTTCGATTATCCGCCCTATCTGGAAAAACGCATCCTGCCGCTGAAGCCCGACCTGATCGTGTTGCAGGTCTGCGGCAACGACGCTCAGCGCATCTCGCTGATCGAGGCGGGATATTTCAAACAGACCCTCAACCTCGTGCGCTACTCGGGGCTGATCAAATTGGTCACCGTGTTGTCCAAGGCGCGAGATGATCTCGACACATTCAAGAGCCGCCTGGGCCGGTTTATTCAGGCCTGCCGCGAGGCGCAGGTGCCGCTGGTGATCTGGCCGCACAGTTGGCCCACTGATCTCGAAGGGTGGGCTGTGTCCCTATGCCAGAGGAGCGCGGTGACGGTGCTCGATTTGGATAAATTCCGTCCGCAGACCCTACCCAACGACCCGCACTACACCGCGCAGGCCAACGCCGAGTTGGCGCGGATCGTCTACCCGCAGCTGATCGTCCAACTGGATCAGGCCTCGGGATTGGACCAGGGAGCGCCGTTGTCCGCCAAATAGCGTTCGAGCTGATCCAGGTCGCCGAACACCTGGTCCGAGAACAGCCGCACCACCCAGTTTTTATCAAGCGGCGTGACCGTCAGCACCGGCACTCCGGCGCGCTTGGCCTCGAAGATCTCGATCGCCGTGCCCATTGAGGCTGTGGGCAGATAGGCGATTACCAGCGACGAGCCGCGGGCGCGTTGCAGGTGCTCGTGGAACACGTTCCAAGCCCGCTCGTCGTCGTAGTGCACTGATCCCTGGTGGTCGGCAAAGGGGTCGAAGATCTGTGCATCGGGCATCTGCCGGGCTACGATTTGCGCCAGCTCGCTACGGTAGCCCTGGTCCTCGATCACCAACTCGGAGCGGCTGCCCTGCATTACCCCGGCCAGAAAGACCTTCAAACCGTCGTCCATTAGAGCCCCTCGTGATAGCGCGTGGGCGGGGGCGAGAACTTGTAGCCCACGCCGCGCACGGTCTGGATCAGCTTGGCCGCCGCAGGCCCGAGCTTGTCGCGCAGGCGGCGCACGTGCACGTCCACGGTGCGCTGGCCGCCGAAGTAGTCGTAACCCCAGACCTGGACCAGCAGCGTCTCGCGGTTGAATACCTTGCCCGGAGACGAGGCCAGGGTCTTGAGCAGCTCGAACTCGCGCAGGGTAAGCGCGACCTCGCGGCCCGAGACATTTACGCTGTAGCTCTCCAGGTCGATCACCAGCTCGCTGAAGCGCATGTTGCTCTGTGCCGCGCCGCCGCCCATTCGTCCCTCGGCCAGGGCCACGCGCAACGCGATCTCCTCGTCCGGGCATCCGGCCAGGGCGAAGTCGTCGGCCCCGGGTAGTCGACCGCGGCCCGTCAGGTCCTCGGGCCGCAGCAGGGCCAGCACCCAGGTGCGGTTGAAACCCAGGTACGACAGCTCGTGGCGCACGCGGCGCAAACGCATCTCGATCTGCTCGTTGCCGTAGGCCGCGTCCACGACCAGCGCGCTGGGAGGCGCGCCCGCCGCGCTCTCGACCCACTGGATGCCGGATACGCGCTCCCCTCGCGCCGAGTGGCCGGCGCGGATCAACGCCTTAATCAGCCGCTCACGTGTCGACTCGAGGTCGCTTAGTACGAGGATTCGTTGCATCTGGATCGGCCGATACTAACCCGGATTATTGATGGGGTTCCACTACGTCGCACAATTCGCTTTCGCAGCGCTCGCGTGCCTTTGCCGCGCAGTGCCAAGCTGCTTGCCAAGTTCGGGCTACTCAGCGCTCGTAACCGGGGCGTGCTCGATCCAGCGCCGCATGCGTTCGGCGTCGGGCTCGGTCTGCGGGTCGAGCCGATCGAGCAGCGACAGTGCGCCGCTGGTATCGCCGGTGACCAGCGACAGCCAGGCCTGTGAGGTGCGCAGGCCCTGAAGCTGCGGGTGGGCCAGCCCGATGCGCTCGAGCTGCGGGATCAGCTCGCCGCGAATCCGTTGCGGGTCGTAGCCGTTGTCGTTGAACTCGGCGTAGGCGGCATAGAGCTCGCCCAGGGCGGCCTGCTGCGCGTTGTCCGTCGGACTAACGGCCTGAGCCGCACGCCAGGACAGCGAGGGGTTGGGGTTGTAGAGCAGCACCGGCCGACTCCCCACGCCTACGAACCAGCGGATGTCGCACTGGTCATGGCCCAAATTCCAGAAGCGGCCCTCAATGCCGCGTGCCAGCAGTCGCGGCCGCACCTGCGGATCGGGGTCGCCGGGCAGTTCGCGCCCGGCGATCTCCTCCTCGATCATCAGCGCGAGTTCCAGCGCCCCGCGGATGTTCAGATGGCAGTAGTCCAGCAGCAGATCGTAGCCCACCACGCTGTTGGGGCTCAGCGCTCGCAGCCGCTGCTCGGTGTCGATCAAAATCGCGTTGCTCTCGCTCGTTGCGTTGCGGATCGCTTCGTTGATCGCAGGATTGGCCGTGGGCAGCGGCATGGCCAGCAGCGCCTGCTCGACCTGCTCCGAGGTCTGCTCGTCGCCCACGAGCTGCGCGATGTACGACAGGCGGTAGGGCTCGCGCCCCGTGGGATCGCCCAGGCCGGGCAACAGCGATCGGCGCACGATGCGGTAGGCCTCCTGCAGACTGAGCCTGGTCAGCGGATGCGGATCGTGCTGTTCCAGCGCGGCCAGCAGGTCGACGTAGAGCACGCCCAGGCGCTGGTCGGAGCGCCAAAATCCCGCTTGGCGCAGCTCGTCGGCCAGCTCGTGCAGCCGTTCCAGCGCTTGGTCGCGATCCGGGCCGTCCAGCGCGCATTTGAGTCGCAGGTAGCGCGCGTCGGCGCTTTGCAGATCGCGCAGCAGCTGTGCGGCCCAAGCGCGGCGACCGCGACGGAGCATACTGAACGCCCAGTCCGCGGCCAGGGCTTGGCGCACTTGCGCGGCGGGCATTTCGTCGGGGATCGCACGCGGCTCGATCGGCTCGCAGAACACGCAACGATCCGGGCGCTCGTTCTGCCATTCGCCGTTCCAGACCACGGTTGAGAGGATCAGCGGCACGCCCTGCTGCCCGGCCAGAGTTGCGATCCGTTGCAGGTTTTCCGCAAAGCGCTCCACGATCCAGGTCGACTCGCGCTGGGAGAACGGTCGGTTGGCCGCGAGGATTCCCGCCGGCCGCTCCAGCGGCGCGTTGGGCCGGTAGAGCAACAGGTTCGAGAGTTTGCCCAGGGCGCGGTACAGCGCGCTACGTTTGCGCCAGCGCGCGCGCAGCTCGATCTGGTCCAGGGTGCGCTGGGTACGTGCGAGGATCGCCCGCAGCTCCAGGCCCTCGTTGTGTCCGCTGTAGACCACCAGCAGATCCGGATCGTAGCGCTCGAGCACCTCGCGCGCCCGCGCCAAAATCTGCGTGCTGGAATAGCCGACCTGGGCCAGGTTGATCACCTCGATATCGCGCTGCGGATAGCGCTGGGCCAGCAGCCGCTGGAGCAGTGCGGGAAACGAGCCGCCGCCGTAATAGCCGAAGCCCCAGGCCGCAGATCCGCCGAACACGAACACGCGGAAGGTCGCGGGCCCCTTGCGCTCCGGGAACAGCGTGGGACGGATCGGGCTCACCCCGCCGCCCACGCACCAGATCCGACCTTGCTCGTCGGGGATCTGCGAGAACGCCGGCCCCACCCGCTGATAGGCCAGCCGCGAGGGCCAGACCCGCGGCGGATCGCCCAGGGACGTGACGCGGCACAGCAACTCGAGCGCACCGATCAGCAGGGCCGAGCCGATGATTATCGCCGCGGCGAGAAACGCGACCCGGCGCAATAATCCGCCGGACTGCACGATATCCCGGGACTTTGATTGCATAACCTAGAAGATAACCGATTTCCCTGGACCGTGGGATATAGCGGCCTGTTTTTCCCTGTGATAAAGTACGCCGCGTTTTCCACTTGGCGCGGATGGAGGAAGCAGATGAATATCGCCGTTATTGGCACCGGTTATGTCGGGTTGGTCGCCGGGACCTGCTTGGCCGAGACCGGCAACGACGTGGCCTGCCTGGATATCGACAAGGGCAAAATCGAGACTCTGCAAAACGGCGGCGTTCCGATCTACGAGCCGGGGCTGCTCGAGATGATCATGCGCAACGTTTCCGAGGGCCGACTGAGCTTCTCTACCGACATCGCGGCCGGCGTGCGGATGGCCGACGTGATCTTCGTTGCCGTGGGCACTCCCCAAGATAAGGACGGCTCCGCGGATCTGCAGTACGTGCTGCAGGTGGCCAGGAGCATCGGTAGGGCAATGAACGGCTACAAGGTGATCGTGCTTAAGTCCACGGTGCCCGTGGGCACGCACATCAAAGTACGCAAGATGGTTAAGCGCCACACCAAGCACAAGTTCGACGTGGTGAGCAATCCCGAGTTCATGAAGGAAGGGGCCGCGGTGGGCGACTTCCTGCGCCCGGACCGCGTGGTGATCGGCACCGACTCGAGCACCGCCTCCGAGGTGATGCAGGAGCTGTACGCGCCGTTCGTGCGCAACGAGAACCCGATCTACGTGATGGACAACTTCAGCGCCGAGATGACCAAATACGCGGCCAACGCCCTGCTGGCGACCAAGATCAGCTTCATGAACGAGATCGCCAACCTCTGCGACCTGGTGGGCGCCGACGTCAAGGCCGTGCGCAAGGGCGTGGGCTCGGACAGCCGCATCGGCTTCCAGTTCCTGTTCCCGGGCCACGGCTACGGCGGCTCGTGCTTCCCCAAGGACGTCAAGGCGCTGATCCGCATCGCCGAAGAGGCTGGGATGAAGCTCGATCTGGTCAAGTCCACCGACCGCGTCAACCAGCGCCAGAAAAAGAAACTAGTCAGCTTTATCGATCAGCACTACGGCCCCGACCTGACGGGCATGACCTTCGCCATCTGGGGCCTGAGCTTCAAGCCCGAGACCGACGACATGCGCGAGGCGCCGAGCCTCGAGATCATCCGCGCTCTGCTAAAACGCAAGGCCAAGGTGCGGGCCTACGATCCGCAGGCCGGCGAAGAGGCGCAAAAGTACTTCGGCCGCAAAATCGAGATCCTCGAGAACAGTTACGATGCGCTGGAGAAGGCCGACGGCCTGGTGGTCTGCACCGAGTGGAACGAGTTCCGCCGTCCCAACTACGCCAAGATGCGCGAGACCATGAAGCAGCCGGTGATCTTCGATGGCCGTAACCTCTACACGCCCAAGCTGATCCGCAAGATGGGCTTCAGCTACTACTGTATCGGGCGCAACAAGGCGGCGAACTAAAATGCCACGGATACTGATCACCGGCGGCGCGGGATTTATCGGCTCCCACCTCTGCGATTTCTACGTGGCGCAGGGCTGGGAAGTGATCTGCATGGACAGCCTGCTTACCGGCTCGGTGTCCAACATTGCGCACATCACCTCCGAGAACTTTAAGTTCGTCAAGCACGACGTGACCAACTACGTTTACGTCGAGGGGCGGCTGGACTACATCCTGCACTTCGCCAGCCCCGCCAGCCCCATCGACTACCTCGAGCTGCCGATCCAGACGCTCAAGGTCGGCGCCCTGGGTACGCACAAAATTCTGGGGTTGGCCAAGGAAAAGAAGGCGCGGATGCTGCTGGCCTCGACCAGCGAGGTCTACGGCGACCCGCAGATCCATCCGCAGCAAGAGGACTATTGGGGCAACGTCAATCCGATCGGTCCGCGCGGGGTCTACGACGAGGCCAAGCGCTTTGCCGAGGCGCTGGTGATGGCCTACAACCGCGCCCACGGCGTGGAAACGCGCATCTGCCGGATCTTCAACACTTTCGGCCCGCGGATGCGCGTCAAGGACGGCCGCGTGGTGCCGACCTTCATCGCCCAGGCCCTGGACGGCGAGCCGCTGACCGTGTTCGGCAACGGCTGCCAGACCCGCAGCTTCTGCTACGTCAGCGACCTGGTGCAGGGCATCAACCGCCTGCTGCTCTCCAACCACGAGCTGCCGGTCAACCTGGGCAACCCCAACGAGATGAGCATCCTCGATTTCGCCAAGCGGATCATCGAGATCACCGGCGCCAAAAGCGAAATCGTCTACCGCGACCTGCCCGAGGACGACCCCAAGGTGCGCCAGCCCGACATCTCGCTGGCCAAGCGAGTACTGGGCTGGGAGCCGGAGGTCAGCCTCGAGCAGGGGCTGAACAAGACCATCGCTTACTTCCAGGGGCTTAAGTGAGCTCAACGATTCTCGTCGCCGGCGGAGCCGGCTATATCGGCAGCGTCACCGCGCAACTGTTGATCGACGCCGGCCACCGCGTGCTGGTGGTCGACGATCTGTCGCGCGGCCATCGCGCCGCAGTGCCCCAAGGCGCGGAACTGACCTGCGCCCGGGTCGGCGACGTGCAGGCGATCAGCGAATTGTTGCGCAGCAACCGCGTGGACTCGGTGTTTCACTTCTGCGCCCACAGCCTGGTCGGCGAGTCGATGCGCGACCCCGCGCTGTACTACGAGAACAACCTGATTCAGGGCAAGCTGCTGCTCGACGCGATGATCGCCGCAGACGTGAAGCACATGATCTTCAGCTCGACCTGCGCGATCTTCGGCCTGCCGCAAAGCGTCCCGATTCTCGAGGACGACCCGATGCGTCCGGCCAATCCCTACGGCGAGACCAAGTACGCTTTCGAGCGCATGCTGCACTGGTACCACGAGGTCTACGGCCTGAACTACACGGCCCTGCGCTACTTCAACGCCTGCGGCGCCACCGCGACCCACGGCGAGCACCACGACCCGGAGACGCATCTGATTCCGCTGGTATTGTTCACGGCCATGGGCAAGCGCGAGCAGATCGAGATCTACGGCACTGACTACGAGACCCGCGACGGCACCTGCGTACGCGATTACATCCACGTGCTCGATCTGGCCGCGGCGCACCTTACGGCCTTTGAACAATGCCGCGATCGCGTGGCGTACTACAACTTGGGCAACGGCGCGGGCTTCACGGTGCGTGAGGTGATCGACGCTGCGCGTCGCGTCACCGGCCGACCGATCCAGGTGCACGAGGGACCGCGCCGCGCGGGCGATCCGCCGGTATTGGTCGGCGGCACCGAGAAGATCAACCGCGAGCTGGGCTGGTCGCCGGAGCACACCGAGCTTGATCAGATCATCGAGTCAGCCTGGCGCTGGCACTCCGCCCATCCCGACGGCTACCCGGGTTAGTCGCGGCTCGCAACAGATGGACATCTCGCGGCTCCGTAATTTTTCGATCATCGCCCATGTGGACCACGGCAAGTCCACGTTGGCCGACCGGCTGCTCGAGGCCACCGGGCTGATCAAGCTCAAGCCGGGCAAGAAGCAATACCTCGATCGGATGGAGCTCGAGCAGGAACGCGGGATTACGATCAAGGCCCAGTCCGTGCGCCTGCCCTATACCGCGGCCGACGGCCGCGACTACGTGCTCAACCTGATCGACACCCCGGGTCACGTCGACTTCTCCTACGAGGTCAGCAGCAGCCTGGCCGCCTGCGAGGGCGCGCTGCTGGTGGTCGACGCGGTGCGCGGAGTCGAGGCCCAGACCCTGGCCAACGCCTACCTGGCGGTCGATCTGGGCCTGGAGATCATCCCGGTGATCAACAAGATCGACCTGCCCTCGGCGCGGGTCGAGGACGTACAGCTCGAGATCCACGAGCTGCTCGGTCTCGAGGTCGACGATGCGCTGTGCGTCTCGGCCAAGCACGGCACGGGCATCAGCGAGCTGCTCGAGGCGATCGTGCACCGTCTGCCGCCGCCCCAAGGCGATCCCGATGCGCCGCTGGAGGCGCTGCTGTTCGACTCGTGGTTCGACAGCTACACCGGCACCGTCTGCCTGGTGCGCGTTAAAAACGGCTCCCTGCGCGAAGGCCAGGGCATCCGGCTGATGGCCGTGGACCGCGAGTACGAGGTGGATAAGCTGCACGTGATCTCGCCCGAGCCGATCAGGGTCGAGGCGCTGCTGCCCGGCGAGGTCGGGATGGTCAGCGCCGGGATCAAGCAGGTGCAAAACGCCAAGGTCGGCGACACGATCACCGACGCCCAGCGCCCGGCCGCCAAGCCGCTGCCCGGGTTCCGTGAGCTCAAACCGATGGTCTTCTCCGGGCTCTATCCCTCCGAACACAAGGGCTACACCCGGCTGCGCGACGCGGTGGAGAAACTTAAACTCAACGACGCCAGCTTCAGCTTCGAGCCCGAGGCCAGCACCGCGCTGGGTTTCGGCTTTCGCTGCGGATTCCTCGGACTGCTGCACATGGAGATCGTCCAGGAGCGGCTCGAGCGCGAGTTCGGTCTCGAGCTGGTGACCACCGCGCCGACCGTGCGCTACCGGGTCGTGCTGGCCGACGGCGGCGAGCTGTTCATCGAGAACCCGACCAAGCTGCCCGAGCCGCTGCAGATCGACCACCTCGAGGAGCCGATGATTCGCGCCTCGATCCACGTGCCCGATGAATATTTGGGCAACGTGATGAAACTTTGCGACGAGCGCCGCGGTCTACAACTAAAAATGGACTACCTGTCGGTCAACCGTGTACTGCTCGAGTACGAGATGCCGTTGTGCGAGATCGTCTACGACTTCTATGACAAGTTAAAGAGCATCTCACGCGGTTACGCCAGCCTGGACTACGAACCCTCGGGCTACAGCGAGGCGCCGTTGCGCAAGCTCGACGTGCTGGTCAACGGCCAGGCCGTGGACGCGCTGAGCCTGATCGTCCACATGAACAGCGCCTACGCCCGCGGCAAGGACCTGGTGCAGAAGCTGGCGCGGATTATCCCGCGCCAACTGTACGAGGTGGTGCTGCAGGCCTCGGTCGGCTCGCGGGTGATCGCCCGCGAGAGCGTCAGGGCCTTGCGCAAAAATGTCACCGCCAAGTGCTACGGCGGCGACATCACGCGCAAACGCAAGCTGCTGGAGAAGCAGAAAGCGGGGAAGCGACGGATGAAGATGATGGGCAACGTCGAGATCCCGCAGGAGGCGTTCATGGCCGTGCTCAAGGTCGAGAATTGATGACGATCTGGCAATCCCGGGGGATCAAGAAGGCCGCGCAGCACGCCCGCGACGAGATCCGCCGCGCGCGGCGCGTGATCGAGAAGTACCCCCGGCTGCTCAAAGATTCCCAGCTCAAGCAGCTTAAGGCGCAGATCGAAAAGGTCGAGCTGGCGGCCCAGGGCGCGGACATCGCCGCAATTAAGAATTCCACCGCGCGACTGCATGAGTCGGGCGAGCGGCTGCTGCCGTTCTATTCGCGCTCCGTGTTCCTCGAGTGGGTGCGCACTTTGGTCTACGCGCTGCTGATCGCGCTGTGCATCCGCGTGGTGATCCTCGAGGCGTTCCGCATCCCATCCTCGTCGCTGGTGCCCACGCTGCTGGTCGGCGACCAACTGATCGTGGCCAAGCTGCCCTACGGCGTGGTCGTCCCCTGGACCGACATTAAAATCGCGCCGATCATCCGGCCCAAGCGCGGCGACATCGTGGTCTTCCGCAGTCACGATCCGATGACCCCGGACCAGAACTTCATCAAACGCATCGTCGGCGTGCCGGGCGACCGCAAGATTCAGCTGCGCGACAACGAACTGTACATCGACGGCCGCCACTGCCCCATAAGCGATTCCCAGGGCGGAGACCAAGTCGATTCGCGCATCCCGCCCACGGCCCGGCTCTACGACGAGGACCTGCTGGGCAAACGGCACGAGGTGATCTACGAGCGGATGCGTACGCCGCGCGATTACGTGTTGCAGCCCCAGTACCTCGAGAACTGCGGCGAGAACAACAAGCTGGCCGAGAGTTACCGCTACCTGATCCTCGATGGTCAAGTCTCGCCGTTGAGCCACGACAAGTGCGAGCTGACCGCGGGCTACTACTTCCCGGTGCACCACCGCGTGCACGGCGAGCTGCAACGCGCGCTGCTGCTCTCCGAAGACGGCGCGATTCCGCCCGACTACTTCTTCATGATGGGCGACAACCGCGACAACAGCCGCGACAGCCGCGCCTGGGGCCTGGTGCCGTTCAATCAGATCAAGGGCAAGGCGCTGTTCATCTATTGGTCTTGGGGCAGCGGACTGTCCGGCGCCCGGCAACTGCTGCGGATCGGTGATATCATCCACTGATCGACGTTCGCTTTAGCAAATTCCGTTGGTCTGAATTTCCATGCGCGTGATAAATACCGCACAGAACGACAGAGGTCCCTCCACTGCAATCGCAGCGTTGCTGATCGCGCTGTGTGCGGCGTTGCTCTACGGCCATACCCTGGACCACGGCCTGCTGATCGACGACGGCGCCATGCTCTACTTCGCCAAGGTCGTGGGCCTGGCCGATGCCCACAAGATGATCACCCCCCTGGCCTGGGTCTACTGGCGGCCCCTACCGCGGCTGCTGCTGATCCTCGACGTGCAGGTCTGGGGGCTCGATCCCTGGGGCCCGCGGCTGACCAACCTGCTGCTGCTGTGGCTGATGGGCCTGGCGACATGGCGCCTGGCAAGGGCTGCGGGCCTGGGGCGCGGCACGGCCCTGGCCGCGGGGCTGCTGGCCGTGGCCAACCCCTTTGCCGCGGCAGCGACCACCTGGATCATGGCGCGCTACGACCTGCTGGCTGCGATCTTTTCGCTGCTGGCCCTGGCCGCGGCAGCGCGCTACGTGCGCGGGAGTCCGCCACGGCCGCGGCGGGCCCTGGCTGGGGTCTGCCTGTGGACCTTGGCGGCGCTGCTGAGCAAGGAGCTGGCGTTCGTGCTGCCGGGCCTGGTGCTGCTGGTGAGCCTGGCGTTGCGGCCCGCGGGCGTGCGCCGGTTGAGCGTGGCCACGCTGCTGCCCGCGGCGATTTCCCTGGCCGTGCTGGCCCTGGTGGCAGTGCTGCGCTTGGTGCTGTTCGGACGGTTCGGCGGCGCGTTGAACGACCCGGGCGTGTCAGCCGTGGCGCTGGGGCTCAAGTCTTTCCTCTTTGACCTGCCCCACGTGTTCCTGGGGCCGCTGAACTTCAGCATGTTCGCGCCGGAGCCCCTGGTGTGGATGGTGCGGCTGTTTTTCCTCGCCTGGTGCGCCCTGGCCGTCATCGCCTGGCTCAACCGCGGACGCGGACGCATCGGGCTGTGCCCGGCGGCCCTGGCCGTGCTGCCCTCGGCCATGTACGCGGTGTTCGGTTACGAGGGACAGTGCTTCTACCGCTTTGCCCTGGCCGCGGCGTTGCTCGGGGTATGGGCCGCGGGGCATGGAGTTGACGGCCCGCGTGCGCGTTGGCTAGGCCGCGTAGCGCTAGTGCTGCTCGCCGGGCTGTGGACCGTGGCGGGCCAGGCGCAGGTCCGTGCCCAGCAGCTGGCAGCCGAGCAAATGCAGGACGTGCGTCAGTCTGTGCTGCGGCGCTGCGCCGATCCCGCGGACCTGGACGAGTTGGTGGCGTGCAACCTGCCGGACATGCTCCACGGGTTCCCCCTGGCGCTCAACGACCTGCGCGGCTTTTTCCTGCCGCTGTGGCAGGAGCGCACGCCGCAGATCTGGGTTGCCGCCAACGCCGCCAGCACCACGGCGGACAGGCCCAACGATTTTCGCAAGGCCCTGGGGCGCGGGCGTTCCCTGGTGCTTAGCTGGGAGGAGCATCCGGGCCGGCTGGAGGACGTCACGGCCGAGCTGCTGGCGTGCGCAGCTGCGATCTATTGGCAGTCGCCGGTGCTTCTGGATCTTAGGGACCCGGAGCTGTGCTCGCGCCTGCGGCCGATCGACGCACGGATCGAGCGGGAAGGCGACGACCTGCGCCTGGAGCCGAAGTTCGGCCGGCACCCGGCGTTGCACCTGGAGGATCCGGGCCTGGATTCCACGTGCGTCGGAGCCGTGCGGTTGGTCCTGAGCTCGAATTGGGCCCGGCCCTGCTCAGCCCAGTTCCGCTGGGGACGGGAGCACGGCCGCAGGCTGGAGCAGGGCGAGATCGGCGTGATCATCCCCCCCGGCGGTCCGCACGCAGTGCGCGTGGAGCTGGATCGCGATCCGCGTTGGCTGTTGGCCGGAAGGCCGGACTGGATCGAGCTGAGAATGCTCAGCGGCGGCGCGCTGACCGTACATTCCATCGAGTTGTTGCCTTACTCGGACTGAGCGGGCTCCGCGCCGAGCATTCCCTGTTCGACGATGCGTTGGGCCAATGCCTGAGCAATGGCCTGGTGGCCCGCTGCGTTGGGGTGTCCGCCGTCCGCGTTATACAGGCTCTGACCCGCTTCCTGGCGAGCCTTGAGAATGCGGAACAGGTCGAGCAGCTCGATCTGTTGTTCGCGGGCCAGTGCGCGGATGTAGGGGTTGAGCGAGGGCTCGTAGTCGAACGAGTGCGGGATGGTGAACAGCAGCACTTTGAAGCCGCGCTCGCGTCCCAAATCGCGGATCGCGGTCACGTTGCGCTGGAACTCGGGCGTGGACACGCGGAACACCTGGTGCCCGCGCTCGGGATCATGGCATTCGTCGCCGCGGCGCAGCTTGAGCACAAGATAGGTCGCAAGCTGGTAGAAGCGGCTGGATTGCAGGCCGCCGCGCACCTGGGTTGCGCGCCCAATCAGCTCGGAGCGGGTCTCGTCGGAGATGCAGCCCTTGGGCGTAATGTGATCGTTGAGCCCCAAGTAGAGCGTGACCAGGTCGGGCTCGAGCGCGGGCAGCCGGTCGCGCAACTGGCGCAGGGCCTGGAACGAGGTGTATCCCGGCACCCCGGCGTTGACCGCGTCCACATCCAGGTCCGGTTGCAGAAGCAGCAGCTCGTCGCGCAGCAACGCGGCGTAAGTCTGATCGGTGCGCACACCGTCGCCGAAGGTGCACGAGTCGCCCAGGCTGATCACGCGTTTGCGCTCCGCGGGCTTGGGCGTCTGGATCTCCGGGCCGCGCAGTCCCAACGAGTTGGTCAGCGGCAATGCGCTCTCCGGCGTGGTTCCCGGCTCGTTCGCTCCGGGCCGCAGCGACCAGAACAGCTCGGGATCGGCCACGTACAGATCGCTCTCGCGCAGCCGTCCCCACCAGTCGGCGGAAAAACCGTCGCCGCCGGACCAGCGCGTGTGCGGTCGGGGGTAGAACGGTTTGTACTCGAACTCGATGGCGCGCAACGCCAGCTCGCCGCCGAGAATCAGCAACAGCAGCGGGATCAGCGCGAAGATTAGCCGTCGTGGCCTGCGCCGCGCCACGTTCAGACCTCGGGTTTGGACGCGCGGAACGGTCCGGCGATCAGCACGTCGATCTCCGTGCCCAAATAGCAGGCCACGGCGTCGTCGGGCGTACAGACGATGGGCTCGCCCGCTACGTTGAAGCTGGTGTTGAGCAGCACTGGTACGCCGCTTAGATCGCCGAAGCGCGTGAGCAGCTCATGGTACAGCGGGTTGTCCGCGCGCTCCACGGTTTGCAGCCGCGCGGTGCCGTCAACATGAGTGATCGCGGGCAGCTTGTCGCGCCACTGCTCGCGCACCGGAACGGCGAGCAGCATGAACGGCGAGGGTCGGCCGCCGGTGTCGAAGAACTCTTCGGCGCGCTCCAACGGCACGGAGGGCGCGAAGGGCCGGAACATCTCGCGGTGTTTGACCCTGTTGTTCAGCCGGTCCTTCATCCAGTCCGGCCGCGGATCGGTGAGGATGCTGCGGTTGCCCAGGGCGCGCGGCCCGATCTCCATCCGACCTTGGAACCAGCCGACGATGCGGCCTGCAGCCAGATCCTCGGCAGCGACGCGGGCCGAGTCGACGCGCTGCGGCTCGATGCCGCGGGCGCGAAACGCCGCCAATATTCGATCCTCATCGAACTGCGGGCCGTAGTAGGCGTGGGTGACCGGCGAAGGGGGCATGCCGCCGTTGGCGATGTGCGTGTACAGCGCCGCGCCGTAGGCCGCTCCGGCGTCGGACGCCGCGGGCTGCACGTGCAGCGAGTCGACCAGTCCCGAGGCCGCGATTTTGCCGTTGGCCACGCAGTTGAGCGCCACGCCGCCGCCAAAGGTCACGTCGCGCAGTCCGCTGCGCCGCACGAGCTGCTCGACCAGCTCAAGCAGGATCTCCTCGGTAACCTGTTGTAGGGCGCAGGCGATCTCGATGTGGTGCTGCTCGATCGGTCCGTCGGGTTTGCGCGGCGGGCCGAACTGCTTGACGAAGCGCGGCGAGAACCAGTCGACGCGATCCTCGTAGTAATCGAAGTACGAGAGGTCGCAGCGGATCCGGCCGTCGTTCTGGGCCCAGACCACCTTGCGAAATTTATCGACCAGCTCGCCGCGGCCATAGCTGGAGAGGCCCATCACCTTGCCCTCGTGCTGGTTCTGCAGATAGCCCAGGTACTGGGTGACAGTGCACCAGACCAGGCCCAGCGAGTGCGGGTAAAGCGTCCAGCTCAGCGGCCGCACGCCTTTGCCGTCGACCACTGCCAGTAACGACGAGGCGATCTCGCCGTTGCCGTCGACCACCAGCGTGGCGCTGCGCTCCAGCCCCGAGCTGTAGTGGTTGGCCGCCGCGTGGCTCAGGTAGTGGTTAACGTGGTGGAACGGGCCACGGTAGCCCACGGCATCCCTGAACGCGCGACGTACGTTGAACACCGAGCGCCAGTTGCGACTGTGCAGGCCCAACAGACGGGTCGAGCGCGGCAGGTTGCGCAGGGTCTGTAACGCGCGTCGGCCCAGCCCGGCCCAAGGATCCCAGTAGAAGGCCACGGCGTCGAGCCCGTCAACGTCGATCCCCGCCTCGTCCAGGCAGTAGCGGATCGCATCGACCGGCAGGCCGGTGGAATGCTTAATGCGGTCGAAGCGCTCCTGCTCGGCAAAGGCGACAAGCTCGCCGTCCTCGATCAGCGCCGCGGCGGTGTCGTGGATGTAGGCGTTGAACCCCAGGATCTTCAACGCGTTTCCCGCAGTATGGTGGAGGCGAAGGCCAGCGCGCCGTGGGCCAGCGGTGCGGCCATCCCTGGTTTCAGCATTCGTCGGGCGTAGTCAACGATTACCCGCGGTCGCAGGTAGAAGCGCCGCAGCAACTGCGCCCGCGCGCGCTCGAGCTGCCCGGCGCTTAGGCCGCTGGGCACGAAGCTCACCTCGTATTCGGACATCGTTCTCCAGTCGCCGACCAGCTCCCCGTAACTCTCGAGGTCCATTGTGGCCTGCGATCCGGGGAAGGGGGTAAAAAGTGTGACCGTAATGTCATCCAGGGGCAACTCGATCGCCAGCTCAATGGTGCGTTGCAACGTGGCCTGGGTTTCGCCGGGCAGTCCGAGCATCAGGAACGCTTTGGTGTGCATTCCGGCCGCGCGCACAGCTCGCAGCATGACGCGCACGTCGTCGATGGTGATCCCTTTGTTGATCAGCTTGAGGATCGTCGGGTCGCCGGACTCGATGCCGATCTGCATCTGCCAACATCCGGCCTGACGCATCAGTGCCAATGTCTGCGCGTCCAGCAGCCGGTCCGCTCGGCCCTGGGCGTTCCAGCTTACGCGCAGCCCGCGCTCGATGATCAGCTCGCAGATCCGCCGCAGGCGCGGTTGGTCGAGCACGAAGATCTCGTCGTGGATCGCGAAGTCCACAATGCCGTAGCTCTGCGCCAGGTGTTCGATCATCTCGACCACGCGCTCGGCGCTGAGGCTGCGCACGCGGTTGCCGAATACCGTGCGGTCGCAGAACGTGCAGTGATAGGGGCAGCCGCGCGAGGTGAAGAGGATCGCCGAGGGCAGGCCCGCGGTCGACTGCGGCGAGGGGCGGTAGCGCGTGGCCATCTGCGGCAGCAAATCCCAGGCGGGTAGCGGAAGCTGGTCGAGGTCGTTGATCAGCCCGCGCGGTGCGCTGCGTTGCAGTCCGTGGTCGCGGCGCAACAGCAGCCCGGCGATCGGCTCCAGCGGCGTGCCCGCGCTCAGCGCGTCGATCAGCTCGATCAGCGTGCGCTCGCCCTCGCCGATCACGCCGATGTCGAAGTCGACGAAGCGCTCCAGCGTGGTCTCGGGCACAGCCGAGACGTGCGGCCCGCCGAGCATCAGCAACGTATCGGGCAGCAGGCGCTTGATTGCTGTGGCCGCGGCGGCCGCGGCGGCCACCGAGATCGTCACCGCGGTGAAGCCCGCCAGCTGCGGGGCGAACCGCGCTACGCTTTGCGCGACCTGCTGCGCGTCGCAGCCCTGGGCCTGCATGTCGATCAGCTGGACCAGCGCCCCGTGCTCGCGCGCAACGGCCGCCAGTTGCAGCATGCCCAGGTTGGGCAGGCTGTTGCCCGCAGCGGCCAGGCCGCCGTAGCGTTGGGCGGCCGACAGCGGCGGTTGGATCAGGCTCAGGCGAAACATCGGCCTATTTCACCGGTTCGTCGCGAGGCATTGCAAGCAACGAGTGTACGAGATTCCGGATTCCCGGACCGATTCGCGGGTCGAGGGTTTTACAAAGCAGGTCGGCATACTCGGCGATTTGCTCGGTACTGAAGTAGCCCTCGCGAGCGGCCGAGACCAGCATCCCCAATTGCACCAACTCATAGAGCCTGCTGCGCGAGAGCGGCAGGTCCAGCGGTTGGTCGTTCTGGTGGCAGGCGTAGCCCACGCCCACGGCACAGGCCGCGCGAACGGGCTCGGGCAGGTCGGCGCAGGTCATCAGCTTCTGCTCCAGCGGATCCGTGCCCGCCCCGTGAGCCTCGCCGAACCCGAAGGCAAAGGCCGCGGCGCTGCGCGGATTGAGCGCCGAGACCAGCTCGCGCGCCTGCGTAGAATCGTTGCTCCAGCTCATCCCGGCCTCGACCAGGTGGCTGACCCGATCGTAACCCGGGCCGAGCAGCTCCGGGCGATCGAGCGTTGCGGGCGAACGCAGCAGGTCCAACTGGCCGAACAGCCCGGGCAGTAGCAGTGCGGTTACGGCAAGCACGCCGAGCACCAGGCTCGAGCGCAGTAACCTGCGGCACAGCGCGGCCACGGGCAGGGCCAGGACCATCGCCAGGGCATCGAGCAGGCGCGAGTCGCGGGCCGCGACCACCACGCCGAGCACCACGATCCACAACACCATGCAAGCAGCCTGGGCGCGCCTGTAGGGTTGCTGTTTGCGGGTCCGCTCGTACACGGCGAGCAATCCCAGCAACGCGGGGAGCGAGGCGGCCAGCCAGAGGATATCCGGTTGGGCCGCGACCCTGATCACCAGCGCCTCGGGGCCGAAGAAGCCCGAGGAGAGCGGCGGCTGTTTCAACAACAACAGCGGCAGCGTCCCGACAGCCGTGCCGGAAAGCAAGAGCAGCGCGCGCCGACGCAGCAGGAAGTCGGCGTCACGAATGATGGCCAATCCCAGCGGCACAAGAACCGGCGCCAGCATGGCGTTGTCCACGCTCACCGCCAGCCCCGAGAGCAGCCCCCATAGCAGCGGCCAGCGTACGCGCCCGTGCGGGTCCTCCAGCGTGCGCAGCGCCGCGTAGAGCGCGCCGAGTCCCGCGGCCAGGCACGGCAGCGCGGGACCGCGGGCGTAGGCCGCGGCGAGAAACGCGCCGGGCGGCATCAGCACGCAGAACACAGCGGCCAGGGCCGCGCCGCCGAGCCCCTCGAGTCGTCCGGCCAGCAGCACGATCAGCGCCGCGCTGATCGCGCCGAGGGTCAGCGCGCCGGCCTTGAGCGAGATCGCGGTCTTGCCCAACAGTAAAAACCAGGGGAGCGCGGCGAACGCCAGGGCCAGCGAGCCCAGCCCGTGTTCGGCCGCGTGGTAGCCCCACAGCGGCAGCTCGGGCCCTTCGAGCAAGGCGTTGGCGATCGAGCCGGTCACGAGCTCCTCGGCAAGCGAGGGCTGACCGCCGAGAGTCGGAACGGCCAGCCGCGTGGCGAACAGCAGTAGGGCACAGGCCGCGGCAATGGCCGCGGCGCCGTGTTGTGTGCGGCTCACGGGATGACCTGGATCGATGAGCTGTCGTCGCTACGCAGCTCGGGGCCGATGTTCGGGGCCAGCACGCAATCGATCACCCTGATCCCGTTGCTCCCCTGGTCGGCCCCCACGCCCCGGATGCGATTGTCGACGATCGTGCTGCCGTAGAGCGTGCCGCGGTCCGAATCGTAGAGGAACAGCACACCGTCCACTCCGTTGCCCGACGAGCGGCTGTTGCTGATCAGCGTGTCCGGACTCGAGCGCACGCTGATCCCCTGAAATCCGCAGTCGCTGACCTGCGAATCGATCACCGTGCCCATTGGCGCATAGTAGAAAAAGATGCCGTGGCGTCCGGCCTGCTTCACGGTGCACTCGCGGCATACCCCGTTGGGCGAGCGGTCGAAGTCGATCCCGCTGTCCGCGGCCATGCGCACGGTGAAGCCGCTGACCTCGACGTACGGTGCGCGGTCCACGCGGATGCCGTCCTCGATCGTGCTGACCCACACGCCGTCGCCGACCTCGCCGCGAATCATCAGCGAGCTGCCCGTGTACCAGGCGGCGCTCTCATCCTCGGAGGACTCGTCGGTCAGCCGGATCTCGCTTTGCGCGTCCAGCCCCTGGGCCAGTATCCGCAACGGACGCTTTGCCAGCGGCAGCTCGTAGCGCGCACCTCGATCGGACTCGACGCGATGCAACTGGGGCAGCGGATAAAATTGCGCGGCTTGGATCAGCGGCGCGGGCTTACCCGGCCAGGCGCTCAGCCGCGTGGGGCAGCCCCGGTCGCCGCGGCCTGTTGGACCGATCAGCACGCTTTCATTAAATGGTGTCTGCTTTTCGCCCGCAGTGGCATAGATCGTCATCCCCTGTTGCGGCTCGAGCAGCGCGGTTGCCGCGGCCAGGGTGCGCAGGGGCGCGGCCTTGGTTCCCAGGTTGGAGTCCTTGCCCGTTGTGGCGTCGACGTAGATCGAACGGCCGCGCTCGAGGCAAGCCGCGTTGGGCCGGTCTCTGAGAAAATCAAGATCTGCTTGGCGTCCGGCCAGGGCCGGTACGTGGATCTGCGGGCCGAAGCGGGCCAGGGCCTCGAGGGCCGCCGCCCGTACTTGCGGTTCGGGATCGTCCAGGCCCGAGGCGATCAGCGGCGCGGTCTCCGGATCGTTGATCAATCCCAGGGAACGCAATGCAGCGGCGCGCACCCCCGGGTCAACGTCGGCCACCGCGTGCCTCAGCGCCTCGATCGAGCTGTACTCGCCGTAGTTGCCCAGAGCCGCGGCGCACAGCTCGCGCACCCGCGGGTCGACAGCCGAGACCGTGCGGCTCTCCACAAGCGTCAGTAGCCGCGGATCGCGTTGCAGACCGGCCAACAGCGCGGCCGCCCGGCGTTCGAAGTCCAGCTCGTCCGAGGAATCGCTGAGCACCTCGATAATCTGTTCCACGGAAACGTCGGTCAGATCGGGGTGCGGTTGCTCGATCGGCGCCAGGGGCTGATCAATGGTCTGCGGGCCGCAACCGGGAAGCACCAGGAGGCACACCAAGCATATGCATAGTGCAAGCGCGACGGTCAGAGGGCGGATCGTAATCAAATCGATAAATTCTAGCCTGGATTCTTCATGAGGTTCTACTACGGCGCACAATATATTCGCAATCACTGCGTCATCCTCGCTGATCCGTCCTCGACGTACTGCAGGGAGTACGCCTGCAGAATATCAGCTCGGCTTTCTTGTTCTTGCGGCATCTTACACGCCTCGTGAACGAACCTCATAAACACCCCAGGCTAGCACGGTCGTGGTGAGCTTTGCAGGCCGGATCGCCGATGATAGAGTTTCGGGCGTATGACCGGAAAACAAAGGCATATCGCGCTGATCCTACTACTGACGGCCGGGGCGGCCGTGCGCCTGTGGTTTATGCTGCGCGTGCCGATGCTCGACAACGACAGCGCCGGGCTGCTGCTGGCCGCGAACAACCTGGTCCAATATCGGTTGCTCACGCCGATCAGCCCGCTGCCCACGCTGATCGTGGCCGGGCTGATCGCGCTGCTGGGCGTGGACGTACTCTGGGCGCGACTGCCCGAGCTGCTGGCGTCCATCGGCTCGCTGTGGCTGGTCTACGCGCTGACCGCAAAGGTCGGCACGCGGCGCGCTGCGCTGTACGCCGTGGCCCTGCTCGCGCCGTTGCCGCTGGCCGTGTTCTACGGCGGGATCGTCAAGGTCTACTCCCTGGGATCATTTCTGTTGCTGCTGGCGCTGTGGTTGTGCTTCCGCGCCCAGCGCGACCGCGGCCTGCTCTACGGAGCGCTGGCCGGGGTCGCTGTCGTGGCCGCGTTTCTGTGCAAGACGTTTCTGGCGTTTGCGATTTTGCCCATCGGCCTGGTGGCGCTGGGGCTGCTACTGCGCGGACGCCGCAACAAGGGCGAGGGCTGGAGCGCCGGTCCGCTGATCGCCGCGTTGGCAGCGTTCGGCGTGATGATGATTCCCATTGTGCTCTGGCGCATGCCCGCCGACGCTACGGGCGGAAGCGACCTGCTGCTCTCGGTGCTCAACGACTACCAGGTCGATTGGCTGACGCACTACTCGTGGCAGGCCTGGAGCGGACGTTGGATCGGGCTGGTCAACTACCACGCGCTGAGCTTGGCACTGCTGGTGCCCGCGGCGCTGGCCGGACTGTTCCTGGCGCGCTCGGGCTCGACCGCCGGGCGGGCGCTGTTGATTCTGATGCTGCTGGCGAACCTCGGTGTGCTGCTGGTCAACCCGGTTAACCACTTCCCGCGCACGGCCCTGCCCATGGCCGGCGTGCTGGCGCTGTTCGGCGGCATTGCCCTTGATCGTGCAGGTCGTGGTCCGGTCTGCGGATTGGCCGTCGCCTCGTTGATCGCGGCGGCGCTGTTCTTTCGCCAGCGCGTGGTGGGAACGCCGCTGATTGTGGACTTCGTCGGCCTGACCCAAGCCGGATCGATCGTCAAGGCGCTGGGGTTGTTCGTGCTGCTGACGCTGTTGGTCGCGATCCCTTGCGGCCTGCTGCTGCGGCGTACGCCCAAGGGTTTAGCTACCATTGCGGCGATCGTCGCGCTGGTTGCCAACGCCGCATGGTGCGTGCCGTTCACCTTTGATTCGGCGCAACGCCAGTTGCTCGAGTTCGGCCCGCGGCTGCACGCGGCGCAGCATAGTTATGACTCGCGCTCCATCGGCGGCACCGACCTGGCGTTGCTTCAGTCTCCGACATCAATCCCCACGCTGGTCGACCTGCCGCAAGAACGTCTGGCCGACCTGGCTGCAGGCGACGTGCGCGCGGCGCTCGATCCGTTGCAGCTACGGACCTTAGTGTTGACCGATCCTCTTGATCGCCACGAGCGCACGGTGTTCGAGCTGTTCGCCGCGGATCGCGGGTTCGAGGCGATCGAGCTTAACGCGCACCTGCGGCGAACTTCGCGCGATCTGGACCGCGTGTACGATAACGGCATAGCCGCCGCGTTCGTGCTGCGCAACGGCGAGTTCGATCCGCCGCGCACCGCAGACGCCATGCGTCCGCCCTTGGCCTGGGGTGCGAAATGGCCCTGGATTAAAATCATCGGCTACGAGCAGTATCTGCATGACGCGGACCCGAGCGGACCGACCCTGCGGGCTTGCGCGCCCAGCGCTACTGGCGGCACGTTGCGCCTGGTTTTTTGGCAGGACTGCCTCTACCCGTTTGAGGAGCGTCTTACCGTGCACAGCCCCGGCGCACGCGATGTACAGCTAGCGGCCGGGCAGTGTATCGAGCTCGATCCGCCCGCCGGCTTGAGTTCACACTGCCGCGTGGGAGCGATCGCCGAGTTCAGCGGCTCGCCGCGTCCGCTCGAGGTGTTCGTCAATCCGGTCCAAGGGCCGGGAGGCGAGCTTCCTTGAAGCCCTCGGGCACGCTGACTAAGATTGGGCCCAATGGCCACAATGCCTGAGCCCCCGCGCCGACTGTCGCAAAAGCGGCGAGAGCGGCTGATGCTGCTGGGGATCGTCGCCTTTGCCGCGCTGTTGCGCGCGATCTTCCTGGCCTGGATGCCCAACGTTTTCAGCCAGGAGGGCGAGAGCTACAGCCGGATCAATCTGATGCTGACCTGGCTTGGTCAGGGCAGTTCCTATCCCGACACCAACTTCGGCCCGCTGCATACCTGGTTCGTCTACGCGATCACGCTGCCGTTTGATAACGTGGTTTGGCCGGTGCGCGCGGTCCACGCGATCTGCGGCGTGCTGACTGTGATCCCTCTTTTCTACATGGTGCGCGCGCTGTACGGCACGCAGACCGCGGCCTGGTCCGCGCTCTACCTTGGCGCGTTTCACGTGCACCTGCGCGCCTCGGTGACCGGGCTGGCCGAGGCGCCGTTCGTGCTGTGCCTGTTCGGCGGGCTGTGCTTTGCAATCTTGGCGTTGGTCCAGCGCCGTGTACCGCTGCGCTGGATCGTGCTCTCGGCCCTGCTGCTCAACTTGGCGGGAGCGTTTCGTTTCGAGGCCTGGCTCTTTTTGCCGCCGCTGTGTCTGATGCTGCTGGCGCGCAGTGCGCCTAAGGCGATCTTATTCGGCGCGCTGAATTTAATCTTTCCGCTGATCCACATGGGCATGTGCTATCGCTTCGCATCCGAGCCCAAGACCGTGCTCGACGCACTGAGCTTCATGCGCACCAGCGGCACCAGTTTTTTGCAGTACATGGTCCACCTGCCGCTGTCGTACCGGCTGTGGGCCTGGCCGCAGGCGTTCTGGATTGCGCTGACTCCGCCGGTTGCAATCCTGGCCCTGGTCGGCCTGGTCTGGAGCCTGGCGCGCGCTGTTGCCGCGATTCGACGTCGCGGTCGCAACCTGCTGCTGGGCGTACTGCCCGTGCTGTTCCTGTTCAACATCGCGGTATTCGGTATGCGCGCGATCAAGGGGACCATCGACCCGGCGATTTACCGCTACACCCTGTCGATGGACCTGCTGCTGATTCCGCTGGCCGTGTACGGCGTGCGCGAGGGGATCGCCGTGCTGCGCGCGCCCCGGGCCTGGCGCGGCACGTTGCTGGCAGTCGTAATGCTTTGCTGCACGGGCTGGACCCTGGCGGTCGCGTTGCAGCAGACGCGGGACAACGCCTACCCCGACGACGTGGTGGCGATGGTCCAATGGATCCACGACAACGGCGGCGGCCAGACGATCATCACCGACCACGACTACCACCCCTACCTGATGGTCCAGAGCGGACTGCCGCAAGGCAGCTTCGTCAACCTGATCTGGACCGGCGAGCTGCGCAACGAGCTCGACCGTGAATTCTACGAGCGGATGTGGGTCGAGTCGCGGCCCACGCTGCTGATCCTCGACCACGACTGCAACCCGGACATCGGCGGCAACTGCGTGGTGTTCGATTTACCCCGGCAGGGGTCCGACGCGATCGAATTCGAGGGTCGCCGTTTCGAGCGCGCGTTCGCCCAAGGCGACTACTCGATCTTCCGCATCAGCTATCCCGACGCGGGCAAAGACTTTGAAGAGGACCACGGTGAACAGTCGGCGGATCGCTGAGCCGTTTTACGCCCTGGGGCTGATCGTCGGCGCGCTGCTGCTGCGCCTGGCGATCATCGCGGTGAGCGACAACGCGGTCTCCAGCGAGCAGGAGGCCTACTCGCGGCTGAACCTGATGTTGCAGTGGCAACGCAACCCCGGGATCTATCCGCAGCTAGAGTTCGCGCCGCTGCACACCTACTGGCTGGCCGCCTGCTATTACGGCCTGGGGCGCAGCGTCTGGGCCGTGCGCCTGGCCACGGCCGCGCTCTCGGGCGTAGGGCTGTGGGCGCTGTGGGACGTCATGCGTCGGCTTTGCCGTGGCCGTACCGCGCTGCTGGCCCTGGCTCTGGCTGCCATCGCCTACATCCCGGCCGCGGTCTCCACGGTCAGCCTGGCCGAGGGGCCCGCGTTGGCGCTATTCTGCCTGGCGTTGAGTTGTTTTGTGCGCGCCAGTGCGGCGCGCCGAACTCCTGACTGGGGCTGGCTGGTTGCCTGCGCGTTGCTGCTCAATCTGGCCGGGGGCTTCCGTTTCGAGGCCTGGGCTTTTGTGCCGCTGCTGGCCCTGGCCCTGTGGCGTACGCCGCGCGCCGCGTTGGCCTTGGCCGCCATGGGTGCGGTCTTTCCGCTGATTCACATCGGCGTGTGCTGGTACAAGCTGGGCGATCCGCTGCACTCGCTGCTCCTGCCCTCGCAGGTGGCGCAGATCCAGGAGTTGGGCAAGCCCGCGGCCCAGCGGCTGCTGGGTTGGCCGCTGGCCCTGCGCGCCGCACTGGGCTGGGGCGTGCTGTTGCCGGCGCTGATCGGTGTTGTGGTCTGCCTGCGCGAACGTAGGATGCGGCTGCTGCCCTGGCTGGTGCTGCCGCTGCTGGCGTTGCTCGAGCTGCGCGCCTATGGCGGCAGCATGGCGCCGGACCTGCTGCGCTACTCGACGATGGTCGGCGTGCTGATCTGTTGTATTGCGGCCTGCGCCTTTGACCCGCTGCTGTCGGGCCGCAAGGCGCTACGCCTGATCGGGACGATTGTCGCGGCAGTTGTGCTCTTGGCAGCGGGGATACACACGGTGTGCGGACTGAACGAACAGCGGATCGAGACCGGATTGGGCAGCGGACCGCGTCAGGCGGCGCGGCTGTTGCGCACCCAGGCCGGGGAGCACGACATGCTGCTGACCAGCCAATCGTTCCACGGATATTTGGCCGTGGAGTCGGGCCTGCGCATCGAGCAGATCCGCTTTCCCGAGTGCACCAGTGTGCCGCACAGTGCGCCGTGGGCCCAGCAGCGCGACTGTCTGGCCGACGATCTGGCGCGCAAGCTCGTGGGGCTCGATGTGACCTACCTGGCCCTGGACTCGTCGGACGAGGTGGTGCGCGCGCTAATCGCGGCCAACGGCAATGCTATAATCCCCGCTGACAGCCTGTTGGTTTTGCACAACCTGGTGGAGCAGGGCGCCTTCGCCCTCTACCGCGTGGACAGAAGAGGCGAGTGATTAAACTCAAGCTCCCACCGTTGGTGATTCGGCCGCTGCAAGTGCTCACGGCGATCGTCTGCCTGGTCATTCTCGGCGAGCTGTCGCTGTACCTGATCGGCTACGAGGGCAACCCCGCGGCCTGGGACGTGCGGCTGCAGATCGCGGACCACAAGGTGGGCGTGCCCGACGACCTGCTGTTTTGGCGGCCGCCGATCGACCCCAGCTTTCCCGATGACAAGATCAAGGTGCTGTGCGTCGGTGACCAGGTTGGGCTGGGACCGCAAAGCGGCGGCTGGCCCGAGGTGCTGCAACAGCGGCTGCTCGATTTGCCGCTGGAGCGACAGGCCGCGATCTTCAACGGCTGCGTCGACGGCTACAGCTCGACCCAGGGCCTGCGCTACGTGGAGCGCCACCTTGGGCTGGAGCCGGACGTGATCGTCTCGTGCTTCGGCGTCAACGACTACCAGACCGCCAAGCTCGGACTGCCCGACGACCAGTTTCAGCATCCGAGCAGCAGCACGATGAGCTTCCGTTCGCGGGCTCTGCGCTCGCGCGGCTATCGCTTTTACCGCGAGGTGCTCTACGACCTGCGGCGGATCTTCAAAATCGGCCAGCGCGAGAACGTGCTGCGCGTGAGCATCGACCGTTTCGAGGGCAACATGGACCGGCTGGTGCAGCATGGCGAAGTCGACGGGATCGACGTGTTGCTGATGACCAGCCCGGCGCCGAACCTCGATCAGCAGTGGCTCGCCGAGCACCGGCGTTACAACGAGCGGCTGCGCAAGGTCGGCCGCGACACCGGTGCGCCGGTGATCGATCTTGAGCAGACCTTCGAGAGCAACCTTAAGCTGTTCATCGAATCCGAACGCCACCCCGAACGCCTCTCGCCCGAGGGGGCCCAGGTGATGGCCCTGGCCGTGCGCGACGCGTTGCTAAACAGCGGCGTGGTGCGCCTGAGCATCGACGGGTTCAAGCCCAGCGGCATCGAGGGTGCGGAAAACGCCGAACGATGAGAGCGGCCAAGCAGCGCAACAACGCCACCGGCCCGGCGCGATCGATCGTCTTTTGCCTGTTGGCTTTGCTGCTGTTCCTGGCCCTGGCCGAGGGCGCGTCGCGCCTGGCGTTCGATCCGCGGGACCTCGAACAGTGCCAGGGCGGATTCAACAATCCGCACCGCGATCAGCCCAGTTCCTTTGAGCGCGACGACTACCTGTTCTGGCGGCTCAAGGCGCCCAACCCCGGTTGGCACGTCAACGCCCAGGGGTTTCGCGGCGATTCGCTGAAGCGCGACAAGCCCGCGGACACGCTGCGCGTCCTGTGCCTGGGCGACTCGTGCACCTTCGGTCTGGGGCCCGACGGCGGCGTGCCCTGGGATCGCACCTACCCGCAATTGCTGGCGACGCTGTTGGCCGAAAAAATGTCCGGCGTGCGCGTGGAGACGATCAATGCCGGTGTGCCCGGCTACAGCTCGTTCCAGGGACTGCGCTACCTCGAGTCCGAGCTACTGGCCTACAAACCCGACGTGGTGACCGCCTACTTCGGCATCAACGACAGCTACGAGGCGCGCTGCTTCCCCGACCGCGATCAGCGTGTGCTCGATCGCGTGCCCCAGGCGGTGGGCGGAGTGCAGCGGCTGTTGCGGCATTCGCGGTTCTACCTACTGCTGGGCAGCCTGGTGCGCGGGCTGCGCGTTCGGGATAGCGAGCTGCGTCCCGGCGCCGAGTACCTCGAGCGCGTGGAGCCCGATCAGTACCGGGGCAACATCGCGGCCATGCGCGAGCTGGGCCGCCGCCACGGATTTCAGTTGTTGCCGATCCAGGCGCTGTACCTCGACGGGGACGGCGCGATCCACGGCCTTCAGGAGTGGTCCGCGCCCGGCGCGCTGAGCTGGGCCGACCAGGCGCGCGAGCTGGCCGACCGGGGCGAGGCCGTGATCTATCCCGCGCCGGACAACGTGCATCCCACCGTTGCGGGACACGCGCTGCTGGCGCGGCTGCTGGCCGAGTGTCTTGCGCCGCAGCACGATCGGCCATGAGCCGCTTTAAGCGTTGGGCTCCGCGGATCGCGCTGCTGGCGCTGCTGGTCTACCTCGGCGCGTGGAACGTCGCCTTTTTCACCATCGACACCCGACCGCCGAACAACAACGAGCTGAACCACATCCTGCACAGCGTGGATATGTGGCTGTGGTCCGACACGCGGCCGGGGCTCTACAACGCCTACATCCAATCGTTTCTGTTCTACCCGCCGATCACGATCGTGGCCAGCGCGTTGTACTACGCGGTGGGACCCTCCTACGACGCGGCGATGTACGTGCAGACGCTGTTCTTCCTGCTGTGGCTGATCGGGATCTACATGTTCTGCGGCCGGGCATTCTCGCCCTGGAGCGGGGTGCTGGCCGCCCTGGTGCTCGGCACGTTCCCCAGCGTGCTCGACGTCTCGCGCCAGTTTCTGCTCGAGATGCCGATGGCCGCGTTCTCGGTCTGGGGCGCCTGGGCGCTGCTGCGCAGCCGCGGGTTCGAGCTGCGGCGCTGGTCGCTGCTCGCCGGGCTGATGATCGGCCTCTCGATGCTCTCCAAACAGACGTTTTTCGTCTATGCGTTGGGACCGGCGCTGGCCGTACTGATCCGGGCGATCCACGGCAGGTTGCGCAATCCGCCCCGTGCCCAACGCTCGCGCGTTAAGCCCTGGAGCGTCTGGCGTTGGCTGGTGCTGCTCGTGATGTGCTGGGCGATTCCGTTGCAGCTCTACATTGGGCCCGGCGGCGTCCATCGCGAAGCGCTGGCCTTTGCCTTTCACGGCATTGATCTGCACGGCATCGATCCCGCGCCGCTGCTGGTGGCGGCCAGCGGACTGCTGGCCACGTTGCTGGTGGTGATGCTGCGCCTGCGCTCAAGCCCGGTGCGCAACGTGGCGCTCAGCGCGCTAAGCCTTACATTGACGGCCTCGGTCTGGTACTTCCCCCACGGGCTGGCGAGTCTGTTGCGCTACATCGGACAGATGCAGGCCAACGTCGAGGCGACCGAGAGCGTCAACCTGGCGGTGCTGGCCGACTTCTACGGCATCTACCTCGACCAGTACTATCTGGGCTACGTCAAGCTCTGGCTGCTGCTGGCGCTGCTGGGCACGCTGGCGATCGGATTCGGCCTAAGCCGGGTCAGGCGCTTGGATCTGCGGCTCGAGACGCCGTCCGAGGCGCAGTGGACTTGGACGATGATCGTGCTCTGGCTGCTGATTCCGGTGGCGGTGTTCCTGGTGCTGCCGATTCAAAACGAGATGAACCTGGTGCCGGCGATGGGCCCGGCCGCGGTGCTGATCGCCGGGCTGTTCTATCAGGTGCGGCTGCAATCCAGCGCCGGGGGGCGGCCTGTAGGAGCGTCGCGCAAGCTGATCGCAGGCAACCGGGTGGTTCTGCGGACATTGCTGTGTGTGCTGATCGTCGAGTCGCTGCTGTTCCCCACGTTCTTCAAGCGCGACGATAATAGTTTTCGACCGCTGCCCATCGAGTGCGGTCGCGAGCGCGACCACCTGTCGCTGATCCGCGGGCTCTCGCCCGGATCGTGGAAGGGCGAGCAGCCGCTGATCATCCGACTGCGCAGCTTTTTGGTGCGCCGCGGCTTCTACCTCAAGTTCGGCGACTTTCGCTATTTCATCCCCTTTGAGGAGGATTGGCAGCTCGAGCGGATCACCCGCGTGCTCGAACGCCACGGGCTGGCCGAACATCCGGTGCTCTCGCCCGAGCAGGGCTTCTACTTCAGCTTCAACGGGCTGATCTTTTACCTCAGCTGCGCCGGGCACCACGCCAACGTGGTCGCCTGGTTCAACTCGGAGCAGCCCGCCCAGGGCCGTACCCTCGACGATGCGGTGCATGAGCTCTCGCAGTTCGACGCGGTGATTGTGCGCGAGGGGCTGCCGGACAACGAGCACGAGGTAACCGGCAAGGGCGGCGCAGGAAGCGACCGCGACCTGACCCTACGCGCGCTACGCTCGGGACGGCCCGAGGATAGCGGCGGTTTGCAATTCGTCCAGCGCCTCAGCCTGCCCGAGGGCACGTCGGTGCTGGTCTACTTGCGCCTGCCGCAGAACAACGATAACAACCCGGATAGTTAATCTGACGATATTGAGAAAAAGGAGCGAACGATGAAAGTGATCGCATTTAACTCCAGCCCGCACAAGGACGGCAACACGGCCCAGGCGCTCAAGGTGGTCTGCGAGCAGCTCGAGCAGCACGGCGTGACCACCGAGCTGGTGCACCTGTATCCCATGGGCCTGCGCGGCTGTTGCGCGTGCATGAAGTGCAAGGAGGCGCAGGACCGTTGCTGCCACGGCCCGCAGGACGGAATCAACGGCTTGATCGAGAAGATGCTTGAGGCCGACGGCATGCTGCTGGGCTCGCCGGTCTACTTCTCGGGGATGAACCCCGAGCTCAAGGCGCTGATCGACCGCGCAGGGATGGTGACCCGGGCCAACGGCCACCTGCTCAAACGCAAGCTCGGCGCGGCCGTGGTCGCGTTGCGGCGTCAGGGCGCGCTGCCGACCTTCGATGGGATCAACCACTTCTTCCTGGTCAGCCAGATGATCGTCCCCGGTTCGAGCTACTGGAACATGGTGCTCGGCGGCGCCCCCGGCGAGATGCGCAACGACGAGGAAGGCCTCGATACGCTACGGACCCTGGGCGAGAACATGGCCTGGCTGCTGAAACGGCTTCAGGACTAGCGACCGGCGATCCGTCTCGGCGAAGATCCAATGGCGCAAAGCAAGGGCAAGCTCCGCGCGTTTATTAAGGCGGCGGTTTTCGCGTTGCTGCCCGCGCTGGCGCTGCTGCTGGGGCTGAGCCTGCTGATCGATCTGCTCGACCGCGAGCAGGTGATCGAGATCAACGGGCCGGCGGACAGCGTGTTGTACCTCAACGGCCCGGTCTACGAGATCGAGGGGGACGAGGACGCGCCCGACGCGCAGTACGTCAGCCGCTATCGGGCGATGGTGCGCGGCGGGTTCGACGCGCGCAAGCAGCCCGGCACCTTCCGGATCTTTGTGCTCGGCGGTTCGTTCGCCATGGGCACGCCCTACGTTTACCAGGGGCTGCCGGGCATGGATCGCGGCGGGATCGACTCGTGGATGCGCGAGGAGCTGCGCGCGCGCTATCCGGATCTGCGCTTCGAGGTGATCAACGCCGCGGCCGGCGGCCAGAGCTCCCATCGGGTGCGGGCGATCTGCCGCGAAGTGCTGCAATACCAGCCGGACCTGCTGTTGGCGGCCACGGGCAACAACGAGGGCTATCTGCCGCCCACGCGCCTGCATCGCCACCTGCACCGCTGGGCGCTGTACCGCGCGCTGCTGCGGTTGATCGCGCCGCCGCCGGACGATGCTCGGAATCTGCCGCTGTACATCGAGCAGCGCGCCGAGGTCGAGCAGCTGCGTTGGGCGTTCGATCGCAACCTTGAGGAAATGCGGCAACGCTGCCGCGCGGCGGGCGTGCCCCTGGCGCTGTGCTCCATGCCGGTCAACCTGCGCTACGATCCGCGCGGTGATTCGCCGCGGCCAATGCCCAGCGAATGTTACGACCAGGCGCGGCTGTTGGTGGAGCAGGGCAACTGCCGGGCTGCGGCAGAGGCGCTTGTGGGCTGCGAGGGTTACGGCGAAGCGGTGTTTCGGGCCAAGTTGTTGGAGGAGTTGGGCGATAGCCAACAGGCGCGGCAGGCCTTTCTCGATGCCGTGGAGATTTTGCCAATGGGCCGCTGTCGCCCAAGTCTGAATCGGATCATCCGCGCCCAAGCGGCCGCGCCCGGCGTGCTGTTGGTCGATCTGGAGCGCGCGGCGTGGGAAGCTGCGCCCCAGGGCATCCCGGGATACGAGACGTTTTTCGACTACTGTCACATGCGCTGGCCGGGCTACGCACAGATGGGCCGCGTCGCAACCCAGGCGATAATCGACGCCGGGCTGCTGCCGGGCGAGCCCCTGGAGCGTCCAAATACCCAAACGCTGCGAGGCGTAATCGGCCTCGACGGCAAATACATCAAACGCATGTTTTCGCTTAATCTGCTCGACGTACAAATGCCGCTTGGGGGCCCGGAGGGTGATGCGTGGATACCGCATTGTCTCGACCGCTGATTGCTGTAAAATAGCGCCTGCCCGTTACCTGCCTTTGATTTCGGCTGTTTTGGGGGGATCACAATGAGTCTACCGTACACTGAGCTTCCCGATTTTCTCGAGGCCCTGGACCAGATGGAACGTCCGCTGACCGTGGTGGCGCACCAGGACGACGAGCTGACCTTCTCCGGCGTGTTGACCCGCGCCGCGGACCGGATGCACATCGTCTGGGTCACCAACGGCGACGGCCTGTACTTCATCGAGAACGTCAGCCCCGAGGCCTACGGCAAGATCCGCATGGCCGAGGCGCTCAACAGCGCAACCGCCGTGGGCATTCCCGGCTCACACACCCAGTGCCTGGAGTACTCCGAGGTCGACCTCTACCAGCGCTTCATGTTCATCACCGAGAACCAGCGCGCGGTGGACTGGATCAAGCCCTATTATCAGCGGATCATCGACGATCTGCGCCAATACATCTTCGAGTACAAGCCCGAGGCGGTCTTCACCTGCGGCTACCAGGGGGGCAATCCCGAGCACGACATCATCCACTACTTCACGCGGCTGGTGGTCGACGAGTACGAGCGCGACAGCGGCAAGCAGGTGCCGTTCATCCACGTGCCGATGTACGAGTACACCGTGCTCGTGGCCCTGCGCTTCAACCCGTTCTACCGCGGACTGCGCTGGCGCTATCAGCTCGACGAACGCGAGCGGGCCAACAAGCGTAAACAGCTCGACGCCTATCCCTCGCAGATCGAGCTGTTCGAGAAGTTCCAGAAAGTGGCGACCTTCGCCGGCTGGCTGGGACTGTTCACCCGCGGTCGGCCGTACTCCCTTGAGGAGTATCTCTCGATCGAGGAGTGGGGGCCGGTGCCCAAGGACTGGGACTATCTACGCAACCCACATCTGCTCGATCGCGCCAACTATATCGGCGATCACTTCGGCCGGGTGCCGGTGAGCTTCGAGAAGTCGGTCAAGCCGATCATCGCCGCGTTCCCGCGACTCTAGACCTTAATCGTTCGCTGTTCGCGTGCCGACCGCAGCAGCGCGTCGATCACGTGCATGTTGGCCACGGAATCGTCGATCGGCCAGCGCGGTTGTTCTTGGCCTTGGCAGACCTCGACGAAATGTTCGACTTGCAGCTTGTATGAGTCCGCGGGCTCGATGATGATCCGTTCCGGCGCAAACCCCTCGCGACGCAGGACGATCGTCGCCGGCTCGTCTCCGGGGATCCAGGGCGATTCGAGTTCGATCGAGCCGCGGGTGCCCGCGATCTGCGCGCCGTGGCGCTCATAGTTGTCGATGCTGGTCTCGAACTGCGCCAACAGCCCGTGGGGGAACTCCAGCTGTCCGAGCATCAGCAGGTCGACCTCGTTGCGGCGCTCGAAGGCGCTGACGCGTAGAGGCTCGCAGCCCGCGATCATCCGCGAGAAGTTGACGCAGTAGCAGCCCACGTCCATCAGCGCGCCGCCCGCCAACTTGCTCGAGGCCGGGTTGGCCGTCGGGTCGTCGAGCATGAAGGTGAAGCGGCTGTACAGCGAGCTTAGCCGCCCCACGGCGTTATCCGCGATCAGCTCGCGCACGCGTTGCCATTGGGGATGCAGGCGATACATGAAGCCCTCGGCCACGTGCCGGTCGCAACGCGCGGCTGTCTGCGCGATCCGCTCGGCCTGGGCCGCGTCGATGGCCAGGGGCTTTTCGCACAGCACGTGGTGCCCGCTCTCTAGCGCCTGGATCGTCCACTGCGCGTGTAGGCTGTTGGGCAGCGGAACGTAGACCAGGTCGACCTCGCCCGAGGCGAGCAGCTCCTGATACGAGCCGAAGGCCAATGCTATCGAGTGCCTCTGGGCCCAATGCTCGGCCCGCGAGAGATCGCGGCTGGCGATGGCCCGCAGCTCGCTGCTTGTGCCGGCCTTGATCGCGCGGATTGTGGACTCGGCGATCTCCGCGGTTCCCAGAATTCCCCAACGCGGCGGTTCGTGCATCAATCACTCCGTGTGGTTCGTCAAAGCGAATAAACCATCATAGCTAAAATACGAGCGCCCGGAGAGCCCGGACGCTCGCATCGAGCGGGCTGTAGGTCACGGTGACGACCAGGATGATCAGCAGATACGAGACAACCTGCGTGAAGAACACCGAGCGGCCGGCTTTGCGCGTTGAACTCTGCATTAGCCAAGAGTTAAGCAACTTTAGTACCAAGTTGTCAGCGCGATAGCGGAGCAGATCGATCTGAGGTTCGGCGGAAATGACTCCGTATCGGCCGCCGCGGCACGGATCGGCGGGATTGGCGGAAGTGCATGGGAATCGAACCCACCCGAGACGTTTTTAGCGCCCCACACCGGGTTTGAAGCCCGGGGGCAACACCAGTCACCGTCCACTTCCACCCGGCAACCTTGTAGCATGATCCGCTCGTATTGTTCAAGAAAACTGACTCTTAGGCCGGATCGAGGCGAAAGATCAATCCCGTTTGCCGCGACGATGAAGAAGGTGGTTCTGCGCGAGCTTTGCGCTGGACAATTTGGATGCGGGTCAGCTGATCCCTTGTCCCGAGCTCAGGGTGTCCAGGTAGAGCTTGGCCGGCTCGTGATCGGGGTTGAGCTGCAGCACCTGTTCAAGCAGGTCGATGGCGCGCTTGTCGGCCCCGGCGCGGTGGCAGGTCAGGGCGAGCTGTACGCGCGCCGAGCTGTATCCGGGATTGAAGCGTAGGGATTCCTCGAGCTGGCGCATGGCCTCGCCGATGCGGCCGAGCTTACGGAACGCCACGGCCAGCTTGACTTTGATGTCGACAAACCTGGGCCGCAGCGTCAGAGCCTTCTCGTACTCGCGGCTGCCCTCCCAGTAGAGGTTGGCCTGGCAGTACAGGTCGCCGGTTTGGGCGTGCATGTTGGCCAGCCGGTTTTTGGTCAGGGAGTCGATGGCGTCGCCGTCCTCTTGGGCCAGGCTCTTGATCGTGCTGATTTGCTCTTGGGCCTTCTCGAACTCGCCCAGGTCGTTGTAGGCCACGACCAAGTTCATCCGGGCTTCGAGGTAGTTGGGGTTGATCTCCAACGCCCGCTCGAACATCTGCGACGCCTCGAAGAATCGGGTGCGTTCGTGGTAGATCGTGCCCAGCAGGCAGTAGAGGTCGGCGAATTGGGAATGGTCTTTGACTATTTCGACGCACAGCTTCTCGGCCGAGTCGTGATCGCCGCGCTCGAAGGCCTCCTTGGCGCGCTTGATCTCCTGGCGTACCTGGCTCATATGCCCTCCGCGATCTTCCATTGTTTGGACCACAGCATGCCCAAGCGACACATCACGATCCGCTCCGAGTCGCTGATCTTCACCGGCTCCCCGCCCGATTTGGGGGTCAGGCGGAAAGTGAACTGTTGTTCGACCACCGCCTGGTCGTCATGCAGCATGATCTGTCGATTCCAGGCCTGGAACTCGATTTTGGACCAGAAGGCGAAGCGCTCGTTGATGTTGCGCTCGAGGTCGGCCTTGGTCTTGCCCTGATAATTATAGTCGTCGCTGATGGTCGAAAGGTAGAGCGCCGTATCGCGATCATTCAGCGCGCGTTCGCGCAGATCGAGGGTCTGCTCGATCAATATCGAGTCCGGCGTACAGCCAATCAGCAGCAGCGTTGCGAGCAAGGCTGTTGACCCGGCCGCGAGGCCGATCAGTTGTGTGCGGCGAAAGTTCATCTTCGATCAGTTCAGGTCGTTGAGCACCGAACGGGCGCGCGAGGCGTACTTGTCGTCGGGGAACTCGGCGATCAGGGTATCGAGCAGCAAGCGGGCCGCGTCCGGGCTGTCCAGCGCCAGGTAGCAGCGGCCGGCCATGTACAGCGACTCGGCGTAGAACTCGGTGTCCTTGTACTGCTCGATGATCTCGCGGTAGCGGCCCAGGGCGGCGAAGTACTCTTTGTTGCGATAGTAGAAACGGCCGACGTACTCCTCGCGCCGGGCTAGGTCGTGGCGGCACTCGGCCGCCTTGTCCAGCGCGTCGGCGTGGTTTTCGCTGTCTGGATATTCCTTGATCACCCGTTGGAAGTATTTGAGCGCCTCGTGGGTATAGAACTGGTCGCGGTCGATGGCGAACTTCTGTTTGTAGTTGGCCAGCCCGAGCATGTACAGCGCGTGCGGCACCTCTTTGTTGGTCGGGTGGCGCGTGATGAAATCGTTGTACGCCTCCACCGACTCGGGGTACATCCGGCGATGGTAGTACGAGTCGGAGATGCGCAGCTCGGCCGGAGTGACGTACATCGAGAACGGGTAGAGCTCGATCAGCCCCTGGAACGCTCCGAGCGCCCGCGAATGGCGGCCCTTATCGAAGTCCTGCATTCCGGTTTCGTAGATTTCCCGGGCGCTCATCAGGTCCAGGTTGCGCTCGGCGCACGAGCACAACGTCAGGGCGCTGAGCAGCACGAGCAGAAGGGTCGCTTGGCGGAGCAGTCGAATCATCGGTCGATTATAGGGACGCGCCGCGGGCGCGGTCAAACTTACGCTGTGCATTGTCGCCTCAGATAGTCTCGCCGGCCTTGGCAGGGATCCAGCCGACAAAATGGTTCTTGGTTTCCACCCGCACCCACGAGCCGCTGTATTCGGCGATTTTAACCGTTTGCCCCTCGCGCAGGGTGAATAAAATCTTGCCGCTGTCCGGGGCCTCGCGCGCCTTAACCGGGTCGTCCAGGACCACCATCTGCACCAACGTGTGCTCGTTGTAGGCCTGGGCGATCACCAGCGGCGAGAGCGCCAGCAGCGCCACGACCAGCGCCGCGCACAATGTCGCGCCGATTCGGCGCAGCGCGTTTCCCGGCGCGCCGATCAAGACGATCAACAAAGCCAGGTTAAGCAGCAACCACAGTGTCGCGGCAACGGCGAAGACTTCCACCGGCCGGGTGTAGCGTACAAAGCCGGTGACGAAGCGCTCCAGCGCCGGCGGCTGGAGCGGCTTGATTGCAAAGGGGATGCGCTCGCGGGCCGCGGCCAGGTTGTTGGCGATGTCCGCGGAGCGCGGCGCGAGCTCCAGGGCGCGCCGGTAATGCAGCACGGCCGGGCCGATGCGCCCGCTGTGCAGCAGGGCGTTGGCCAGGTTGTATTCCGCTGACGCGCGCGGTCCGCCCTGGGTCAGGGCCTTTTTATAGGCCAGGGCGGCCAGCTCGAACTCTCCCTGGTCGAAGTAGGCGTTGCCGGTGTTGTAATTCTGCGCCGCGTCGCCGTCGGTCTGGGCGCAAAGCGCAATGCTGGGAAGCGCGGCGAACAGCGCGACGAGCAGCAGCAGGCAGACGGTGCGGCAACGATGCATCAGTTTCTCCGCAGTCCCGAGCGGTCGAGTCGGGCGATCAGCTCCGCCGCCTGATCCAAGGCCGCGTTGCACTCGGAGCGATCCGGCGCGTGGCCGCCGAAACGCGCGCGGTCCGCACGGTCCCAGACGCTGATCAGCTGTTCGATCAATTGCGGATCTACGCCGCGCGGCTGAAGCAGCGCGCGCACCTGTTCGCGGGTCAGTGATTTGGAGTCCAGGCCCAGGCGGTCGTTGATCAATCCCAGCAGCGCGCGCATCAGCTCGCCGTAGAATTCGGCCGGATCCTGGGCCGCGATCCGCTGGGCCCGTTTGAGCCGCCGTCGTGCCTCAAAGCCTGCTTTGCGGCGGCGCAGGCCCAGCTCGTCTCCGGCCATCCGGCGTCTGCGGCGCAGCCACAGCCCCACCATCAGGTTGAGCAGCGGCAGCGCCAGCAGGACGGCCAGCAGCCACGGGCGGGTGAGCAGGTCGCCAGGCAGCGCCTTGGCGAAATCCGCGTTCGGGCGGTTGGGACGCAGCGCCAGGCCGTTGGAGATCCGCGAGCCGGGTGCGACCTGGGATACTTCCTCGCTCGCTGTGATCTGCAGCGCGAACGGTCCGGCTGTGGCCACACGGTATTCGCCGCTCTGCGGATCGTAGTACGGCAGTTCGATCGGGCCGATCTGGTAGTTGCCCGGACGCTCGCCGATCAGCAGCACCTCGTAGGTCTTTTCCATCCGCGCCTTATCGCCCAGGCGCTGGACCTGCTCGCGGCCCTGGGCCGAGTAGATGCGGAAGTCCGGCGGCAGCTCGAACTGCGGCACGTCCAGGGTGCGGTAATTGCCCTCGCCGCCAAGCTTGAGCGTGAGGGTCACCGGCGCGTGCGCGGCCACGCTGTTCTTGGCCAGGGAACCATCGAGCACGAGGGGCCCGATGGCGCCGCCATACTGCGGCGGACGGTCAGCGGCGGGCGGCTCGCTCACCTCGATGGTCAGCGGGGTGGAGGCCAGCCGCATGGTGCGGCCCATGGGGCCGAAGAAAAAGCCTCGTCCGCGGGAGCCCTCGCCAGGCACCTGCACCAACAGCACCATGCTGTCGATGGTCAAGCTGCCGGTTTGCAGCGGATAGAGCGCTTCACGCGAGACCACGGCCTTGCGATAGCTGCGCCCCTCGATTGTGACGCGTTCCCAGTTCAGGTAGCTGGGCGAGGAGATCTCCTCGGAGAGGAAACCTGCAAGGGCCGGGTATTTCTCTGGGTCGATGTCGAGCACGTTGCGCTGTGTGTACAGCTCAAAGGTCAGCACCAGCTGTTGGCCGACCACGGCCTCGGGCGGGTCGACGCGGGCGTGCAGGAACAACGGCTGGTCGGCATTGGCCGGTGTCGCCGCGTCAACGTCGGCCGCGTCCTGCGGCGCGACAGCGCTTTGGGCCGGGGTATCGAGCACCTTGATGCGCAGGGCGTTGGAGCTGTAGGTCTTGCCGCGGATTTCGATTTGAAGCGGCCCGACGCTGAACTCGCCGGTCTGCCGCGGCGTGAGCAGGAACACGTAGTTCAGGGTGCTGCTCGCGCGGCCGTTGATGATCTCAAGCGACGTGCTGGACTGGCGGCCGACGATCTCGAAGCCGCTCAACGAGGCGAACGAGGGGGAGCCCGAGACCCGTAGGGTCGGCGCCGTGAGCTTGGCATCGAGGCGTAGCGTCTCGCCGAGCACCACCTGCGAGCGGTCGGCCTCGATCTCGAACTCGACCTGCGCCGCGGCGCTTGCGGCAAACAGCGCCAGGCACAGGGCAACGATCAGCGCGGCAAAGAGCGGACCGGCCTTGGGCATCACCAATCCTCGTCGGTCTGTACTTGTCGGCCCGTGACCCAGCGTCGCAGCATTTCGCGCCGCACGTCGACCTCTTGCTGGCCCAGGGATTTAAGCAACTGGTCGGCCTGCTCCTGGCTCAGGAAGATCGTCGGCTCCTCGGATTGAGCCTTGCCAGCCTGTTGCTGCTGCATCTGCTGTTGCTTGTCGCCGTCCTTGGGCTGATCCGTTTGCGCGCCCTGTTGTTGCTGCTCCTGCTGGCCCTGCTCGTCCTGCTGCTGTTGCTCGTCCTGTTGACCGTCCTGCTGCTCTCCCTGCTGGTCCTGCTGCTGCTCGCCGTCCTGTTGCTGATCGCCCTGGCCCTGCTGCGGGTTGGGGCACTGCTTGTTATCCTGTTGGTCCTGCTGCTCTTGCTGCTGTTGCTGATCCTGCTGTTGCTGCTGCTGGTCGAACAGTTTTTTACGCGCCAGCTCCAGGTTGTACTTGGCGTCCTGGTCCTCGGGGTCGATGGTCAGGGACGACTCGTAGGATTGGATCGCGGACTGGTAGTCGCCGAGCTGAAAGTAGGAGTTGCCGATGTTGTACAGCGCCTGTTGCTCGACCTTGCTATCGCGCGAGTAGCTGCCGCGTACGTAGGATTCGATCGCTTCTTGAAACTTGCCCTGGTTGTAAAGCGCGTTGCCCAGGTTGTATTGCAGCTCGGCGTTGTCTGGATCGTCGGCCGCGGCCGCGGAGAGCTTCTGCTCGGCCTCGGCGAAATCGCCGTGCCGCAAATCGCGCAGCCCTTGGGCCGCCTTGTCAACAAAGGGATTGCCAAAGCCCGTTAACAGCAACAGCGCAGCCCAAGCCAGCAGCAGTCCCAGGGCAATGCGCGGCAAGGGGGATCGTTGTCTCATAGCAGCCTGTCCCTGCGTTCGCTGAGCACGAATTGCAGTATTAGCAGCGCCAGCGCCGGCACCAGAAACCAGGGGAAGCGATCCTTGTACGCGACGCGTACTGTGCTGTCCAGCTCGCGCTGCTCCATCTTTTGGATGTCGTTGTAGAGCGTGTCGATCTCGTGTTCGCCGTAGGTCGCACGGCGGTATAGGCCGCCGGTGGCCTCGGCCATGCGGGTCAGACCCGCCTCGTCGAGCCTGCTTTGCACCAGTTGGCCCGAGCGATCCTTTTTAAATCCCTGCGGACGGCCCTGGTCGTCGAACTCGGGGATCGGCTCGCCGCGGGCGCCGCCCACGCCCAGGGTGTAGATCCGCACGTTGGCCTGGCGCGCGCGCTCGATGGCTTGGTCCAGGTCGCCCTCGAGACTCTCGCCGTCGGAGATCAGCACCAGCACGCGATGCTGCTTGTCCGCGGGGTCGAAAATTTCGAGCGCCTTGTCAATGGCCGCGGCCACGTTGGTGCCCGGGTAGGGGACCAGGTCGGTATCGAGCACCTCGAGGTACATCAGCGCCGCGCTGCGGTCCAGGGTCAGCGGGCACAGCGCGTGGGCCGTGCCGGCGAAGGCGATGATCGCCACCCGGTCGCCCTGGAGGCGCTGGATTAAATGCGACAGCTCGCTACGCGCCTTGTCCAGGCGGCTGGGCTCGATGTCGCGGGCGCGCATCGAGGCCGAGCAGTCCATTGCCACTACGATGTCCACGCCGCGCCGCGAGACCTCCTCGACCACACGGCCGAACTGGAACTGCGCCAGAGTCAGCACCAGCAACAGCAGCGCGATCCAGAGCATGGCCGCGCGTACGCGCTTCTTGGCAGCGCTGGCGTTGGGGCGCAGTCGTTGCAGCATCTCGGGACTGGCGAACGAATCGCGGATCGCGCGGCTGCGGCGCGCCATGTACAGCTCCAGCGCCCACAGCGCGGGCAGCGCCAGCAGCAGCCAAACCATCGGCCAGTCGGCGAAGCGCATGGCTAGCTGTGCTCCGGGCGCGGGCCGCTCACGAGAGCCTCCTGAAGCGCGTGGCCGCCAGCAGCGCCTCGGCCAGCAGCAGCAGCAACCCCAGCAGCACGAAGGGCTTGTACAGCTCGCTGTATTCGGTGAAGTCGCGGGTCTCGATCTCGGTCTTCTCCAGTTGATCGATGCGCTTGTAAATCGTCTCCAGGCCCTGGGGGTCGGCGGCGCGGAAATATTCGCCGCCGGTCATCTGCGCGATGCGCCGCAGGGTCTCCTCGTCCAGGTCCACCTGCACCTTCTGGTACTGGCGGCCCAGCACCGGGTCGTAGACCGGCATCATCGCCGAGCCGCGGCTGCCCACGCCGATGGTGTAGACCTTGATCTTGTATTGCTGGGCAAGCTTGGCCGCGGTCAACGGCTGGATCCGTCCGGCGTTGTTCTGGCCGTCGGTGAGCAGCACGATCACTTTGCTCTGCGCCTCGGACCCGCGCATGCGCTCGACTCCCAGCGCCAGGGCCTCGCCCACGGCCGTGGAATCGCCGACCATGCCGAAGTCCACGCTCTGAAGCAGGTTTTGCAGCACCGCGTAGTCCTGGGTCAACGGGCATTGGGTGAACGCTTTTTCCGCGAACACCACCAGCCCGATGCGGTCGGCGCGTCGGCCGTTGATGAACTCGCCGATCTTGGCCTTGGCCACCTCCAGCCGGTTGTGCGGCGCGAAGTCCTGGGCGCGCATCGAGCCCGAGGTGTCGACGATCAACATGATGTCGATCCCCTCGCTGCTGATCTCGGTGGTCACCAGGGTCTGCTGCGGACGGGCCAGGCCGATGAACAGCAGGGCCACGGCCGCGATGCGCAGCGCGGGCAGCGTTTGCCGCAGCCGCAGAAAGGCCGAGGGGCGAATGCGCTTGAGGTTCGACACGTCGCTGAACACGATGGTGCTCGTGCGTGAGCGCGACCAGAATAGTTGGTAGGCGATCATCAGCGCCGCAACGACCGCGCCCAGCGGCAGTACCCAGGGATGGACAAAGGTGTAGCCGATCATGGCTTAGCCTCCTGGTCCGGGCTCTCTTCCAAGTCGTCCTCGGCGGGGTCGCTATCGGGACTCGGCGCAGTGTCGCGGACGATCTCGCGCACCAGTTCGCAATCCTCGCGCAGCGTGGCCGCGCTGTCGTCGGACTTGGCGAACTTGATCAGATCCCAGCTTACGATGCGCGGCGCAACGTCATCCAGGACGCTTTGGGGCAGCACCTCGGGGAGCGCTTGCAGCAGCTCGGCCGCGGTCATCTCCAACGCGCCGAAGCCAAAGCGCCCCTGGATGTACTCGCGCAATACCTCGGAGAGCTCGAACACAAAGGTCTTGCGCTGCTGCGGCGTCTCCAGGTCACGCCCGGCCAGCGCGTCCAGCCGTTCCAGCGCTCGCAGCTCGGGATCTATCGGCTTCTCGGGCTGGTCGTCGACCGCCGAGCGATGTCGGCGTGCCAGCCACCAGGTCAGGACCGCGATCGCCAGCAGCGCCAGCAGCAGCGGCAGGGCCCAGCGCAGATACGCGGCCCAGTCCACGGGCAAATCCACCGGCGGCTTGATTTCGCGCGGTGCGGAGTCCAGAGCCGGGTTGAGGCTCTGCACGGTCACGCCGATGCGCTCGGTGCGCAGCACGCCGTTGGAGCCGTCGTCCCGGGTGTAGGCCACGCGGAACGGCGGAATCTCGAAGCTCCCCACCTGATAGATCGTCAGCTTGTAGCTTAGCTCCAGCTCGTTGCGGCCGCTAAGCTTGCGGATCTCGCCCGCCGAGTAGTCGCGCACGATGAACGGCGATAGGTCGATCGCCGCGTCGGGCGGATCGATGTGCGCCGCGTCGTTCCAGGAGATGTGCAAGGTGTAGTCGATCAGGTCGCCGATCTGGATCGTGCTGCGGTCGACCCGCGCCTCGATGCTCAGGTCGAGCTCGTCGCTTGTGGGCGGCGCGGCGTCCTGGGCCGCGGCCGTTGCACACAGCAGCAGCGCGAGCAGCACGGCCAGGGCGAGGGGACGGGGGGACATCGCGGCTACCTGTTCCTTCGTGTGCGTTTGCGGAAGAAGCCCTGCACCGGTTCGAGCAGCCGCGGGGCGTCGGTCATGATCGGGATCGAGTCGACGTTGGAGCGCCGCAGCTTGTTCTCCAGGGCGCGCCGGGCGTCGAGGTTGAGTTTGAAGAACGCCTGGCGCGAGCCCTCGTCAAAGGTGTCGATGGTCACCACCTCACCGGTCTCCGCGTCCTCCAGGTCGATCAGCCCCACGCGCGGCAACGCGATCTCGCGCGGGTCGGCCACGCTCACGGCGATCAGGTCGTGCTTGCGGTTGGCGATTTCCAGCGCGCGCTCGTAGCCCGTGCCGATAAAGTCCGAGACCAGGAACAGCACCGAGCGGCGTTTGAGCATGCGGGTGACGAAACCCAGCACCATCTGCAGGTCCGTGGCGCGGTGCGCCTCGTCCGGCTCGAATGCCAGCAGCTCGCGGATTACGCGCAGCACGTGGGTGCGGCCGGTCTTGGGCGCGACGAACTTCTCGATGCGGTCGGTGAAGATGATCAGGCCCACGCGGTCGTTGTTCTTAATCGCGGTGAACGCCAGCAGCGCGCACAGCCGCACGGCCAACTCGCCCTTGAACTTGCCCTGGGTGCCGAAGCGCTCGGAGCCCGAGGCGTCGACCATCAGCATCACGGTCAGCTCGCGCTCCTCCACGAAGCGCTTGACGTAGGGCCGTCCCATGCGCGCGGTGACGTTCCAGTCGATGGTGCGCACGTCGTCGCCGGGCATGTATTCGCGCACCTCGGTGAACTCCATGCCGCGCCCCTTGAACACCGATTGGTAGGCGCCGGCAAAGCTCTCGTCGAGCATTCGCCGCGTGAGGATTTCGACCCGGCGGATTTCCTTGATCAACTCCTGGGGGATCATGGAACCTCGACGTGGTCGAAGATCATCTCGATGATCCGCTCGGAGTCGATCTGCTCGGCCTCGGCCTCGTAGCTGACGATGATCCGGTGACGCAGGATGTCGTGGGCCACGGCCTTGACGTCCTCGGGAGTGACGTAGCCGCGGTGGCGGAGGAAGGCGTGGGCGCGCGCGGCCTGCGTCAGGTAGATCGAGGCCCGCGGGCTGGCGCCGTATTCGATCAGTTGCGCGGCGTCGGCGATGCCGTAGCCCTCGGGATCGCGCGAGGCGAAGACGATGTCGAGGATGTAGCCCGTAACTTTCTCATCGACGTAGACCTGGTTGACCACCTCGCGCGCCGCCATCAGCCGCTGGGGCGTGATCACCTGTTCGAGCTCGAACTGATGGGGTCGGGCCATGCGCTCGACGATCTGCCGCTCCTCTTCCTTGGTCGGGTAGCCGACCTTGATCTTGAGCATGAAGCGGTCGACCTGCGCCTCGGGCAGCGGGTAGGTCCCCTGCTGCTCGATGGGGTTCTGCGTGGCGAAGACCAGGAACGGCTCGGGCAGCTTGTAGCTGGTGCCGCCGATGGTCACCTGATGCTCCTGCATCGCCTCGAGCAGCGCGCTCTGCACCTTGGCCGGCGCGCGGTTGATCTCGTCGGCCAGCACCAGGTTGGCGAATATCGGGCCCTGCTTGGCGTTGAACGTCGCGCTGTTGGCGTCGTAGATCATCGTGCCGGTCAGGTCCGCGGGAAGCAGGTCGGGCGTGAACTGCAGGCGGGCGAAGCTCGCCTGGATCACACGCGAGAAGGTTTGCACGGTCAGGGTTTTGGCCAGGCCCGGCACACCCTCGAGCAGCACGTGGCCGCCCTGCAAAATGCCGATCAGTATCCGTTCGAGCATGTAGCGCTGGCCGACGATGACCTTGGAGACCTCGCCGAGGATCTGGTCCACGAATCGGCTTTGTTCCTCGACCTGCTGGTTGATCTGGGCGATATCGGGTTTCATATCTCTCTCCGCATGAATGTCATTTACGTTTTGTTCCTGCCCGCGAGCCAGGCGTCGGGGTCGGGTGCGGGCTGCGGGCCCGGGAGTTGATCTTTGCAAAACAGCGGTCGCGCCAGCTGGGCCGCGCGCTGGGCCTGCTGCATTGTGAAGCCGCTGCCAAAACGCGCCTGGTCGCAATCGGCCAGCAGCCCCTTGATCAGCTCGGCCCGGCCCGGCTCGAGCCCCGCAGCTTGCAGCTCGATTACCAGTTCGACGCTGCTGCCGCGCGTCGTGGCTACATTGTACTCGACCCGCGCCCAATGCCTGATCAGCTCGGACAGCGCCTGGGCGAACGGCCCGGGCTCGCCGCGGCGGATCATCAGCGCCGCGTGTTCAAAGCGCTGGGCCAGGTCGCGGTCGATCTCGTCCGCCTGTTCGGACGGAGGTGTTTGATCTGCGCGCGAAAGCAGCAACCTACGCAGTCCCAGCAGCAGCCCGGCGACCAACAGCAGCCCAACGGCGAACGCTCCGAGCCGCACGCCGAAGCGCGAGAGCAGGCCCTCGGGCAGCGGATCGACCACGGTCAGGCTCAGCTCGGTGGTGCTCAGGCTGCCGTGCTGCTCGTCCGCGGCCGAGAGGTAGTGCACGGTCAGCGGCTTGACCGTTGCCGTTCCCAAAGCCACGGGCCGCAGTTCAAAGGTCGTCTCCAACAGTTGGAACTGCCGCTGGCCGCGCATGCCGCGCGTGGCGCGCGAGCTGGAGCCGACCAGCGCCAGGTTTTCCAGTTCCGGGAGGTCGGGAGGGTCGATCAGATAGTCGTTGCCCGACCCGCTCCAACTGACGCTCAGGGTATAGTTGACGGTGCGGTTGAGCGGCGTTTGCTCGCGATCAAGCGATCCGTGCAACTCGATCCCGTCCTCGTCGGCCAGGGCGCCGGAGAGTGCAAAGCAGATAAATAAAAACGGCAGCAGGAGCTTTTTCAATTTATATCGTATAGTTATCGGGTTATACTCGCAAAATAGTCTCATGGTCGCGCGGAAATATAAGACCTGAATCGGCAAAAATCAAGGAGTCGACCGATTGTATTGGCTTGTGGACGGCTACAACGTGCTTCATGCCCGCACCGGACTGGGCGGACCGGACGAGGCCGGACGCCAACGGCTGGTGACGCTGCTCGATCAGTATCTGCGCCAACATCGAGCGGACCGCGCCACGGTCTTTTTCGACTCCGCAGAACGCCATCATTTTCCTCATCCTCCCGTGGCGGTCAAGGTCCGTTACAGCGCCTCGGCTGACGATGCGATTCTTGATGTTTTACATAAACATCCGCACCCCGCGCAGTTGACCGTGGTCAGCGCTGACATTAAGGACATCGGCCGTCCGGCGCAGCAGCTGGGTGCCCGGCTGCTCTCGCCCGCGGCTCTGGCCGCCAAGCTGCTCTCGGGCACACGGCCGCGGGCCCGTAAACCGCAAAAAGAACAGCCACTTTCTGCGGACCAGGTCGAGGACTGGATCGAATGGTTCCAGGACGACGACCGTAAAAAATAGGCGCTATCGCACACAATTCCCCCCTAACTTACACGCGATTCTCTAAGACACCGGCAATCGGCGCCAGGTTCCCAAAGATAACGATATTCAATGACATTAATATTTGATTGACACATGTAAGTCTCTGAAGTAGGGATTGGTCCATTCCCCTTTTTCCCGGACTATTTATCAAGGATCCGTCGGATATGCCGGAGGTGAAATGACCAATGCATTGAGGGAAGACCGTGCGCCCGGAGTACTGTCCTACCTTGCTACCGCCGTCCGCTCGCACAGTATGTATCCTGCGGGACACCCGGCCCTGGAACAGATGCTCACGGCGTTGGGCATGCGCTTCAAGGAGTACTTCAAATCCTCGCCAACGCTGATGGTGGGCATCGGCAAGGAGAGTCTGTTTCTCGGCGATGTCGAGCTGACGGACGAGGATTGGGCGGTCAACCTGGCCACGGCACTGCACCAGCAGAGCATCAGCCAGATCACCTTTCATCGCGGCCTGGGTCTGGACGAGCTGTCCGCGATGATGGAGGTCCTGCGGATGGACCCGCTGACCGTACGCGAGTCCGGCGGCTACCGCGAGTTGTTCGCCGAGCGCCGAATCCGTTCGATCGAAGTCAACGAGGTCGAGTACAAGCTGCACGAGGAGGACATCGAACGGCAGCTCGAGCAGCTCTCCGACAGCGATGTCTGGCGTCGGCTTTCGGAAAGCTGGCGGCGCGGCTTCACCGAATTGGGCGCGGAGGACCGCGATTTCGTCCAACGGCTGCTGCAGGACGCCCCACGGCTGGCCACGATTGTCGATACGGCCCTGGCCGGACACGCTGAGGGGACCGACACGGCCGAGGCAGCCCAGGTTTTCTTCCGCGTAGTCGATTCGCTGGCCCCCTTCGAGGGCGAGATCGGCGCTGAGGACCGCATGGCCTTCGAGGGGCAGGTGCTGCGCGTGATCAACTCCCTGAGCCCCGAGGGGCGTTATGCCCTGCTCGAGGACAGCGCCCTGCGTATTGAGCACGATCAGGCCCAACTGACCTCCATCGACCACCTTCTGAACAAGCTCGACGACCGAAACCTGGCGCGCGGCCTGGTCGAAGGGCTCGATCCCAACCGTTCGCATCTGGACGATTTCATCCGCACCTACGAGCACTTTGTCGACGATCAACGCGAGCAGCCGCTGCTGGACGAGATCGAGTCGATCGTCACCGATCGCGACGTCAAGTACGATGCCAACTTCGCCGCGCTGGTAGCCCGGGCCTCGCAGCTGCCAGCGGACCAGCCCCGGCTGTTCCGGCTGCGCCGCACCCTGATCAGCGCCCACGAGCAGTACATCAGCCGCAACATGCCGATCTACGACTACGTCGAGGCGATGATGAGCCGCTCGACCCAGCTGCTCGAGCGTCTGAGCGACAGCGCCGTAGAGGAGGCGGCGGCGCTGAACCTGCTCAGCATCCTGCGCATGCAACGCGACAGCGAGCACTACGAGTTCTACTCTCAGGGCCTGGACTACATGATCGCCGATCTGATCGAGACCGGGCGTTACGCCTTGGCCGAGCAGGCCGTACGGCTGTTGCGCAGCCACGCGAGCAAGCGCAATACCTGCGAAGTTTCGCGCAACATTGCGCGCCAGCTCTTGACCAACGTACGCACCCCCGAAATCGTCGCCCAGCTGCTGCAGGCGCTGAAACAATGGGGCAAGGAGCAGGCCGAGACCATCGGACAGCTGCTGGTGCGCATGGGTCCGATCGCGGTCGAGCCGGTGATCGAGGCCCTGGACGCCGAACAGAATCGCGCGGTGCGGATGGCGATGATCAGCGTGCTGACCCAAAACGGAAAACACGTGATGCCGCTGATCGATCAGCGGATGCGGGACGCCGACTGGTTCGTCCAGCGCAACATGGTCAACCTGCTGGCCCAGATCGCCCCGGACGACCTGTTACAGCGGATCGAGCCGGTGGTCGACAACCCTGAGCCGCGGGTGCGCAAGGTCGTGGCCCGCGCGCTGACCGCCACCGACGAGGAGGGGGCGATCGATCTGCTCGAGGCGATGCTGGCCGACCCCGACCAGGGCGTGCGCCACCAGGCGATCCTCAGCCTGGGGCACTTCCGCGGCTCGGAGAAGGCCTGCAAGGTGCTGCTGGGCAAAATCGAGCAGCGGCACCCGTTCAGCGGCGACGCTCGCGCGGAACAGCTGGCGCTCGATACTCTGGGCAAGATCAGGCATCCGTTATGTATCGAGGCGCTGGCGCGCTACATCCACGGCAGCGCGCTGTGGGGCGGACCGGACGAGGAACTGCGGGTCTCGGCGGCCAAGGCGCTGGGCGTTTTCGAGAATCCGCAATGCCGCAAGCTGCTGGAAGAGGGGTGCAACAGTCGCAAGAAAGCGTTGCGCGACGCCTGCCGGCAGCTGCTACAGGTGAACTAGCGATGGATATCGAAAACAAACGCTGGCGGCTGGCCCTGACCGAGGATGTGCTCAAGTCGTTCTCCTCGGCGATGCGCAACCGCTCGCTCTACCCGCCGCAGCACCCGATCGTCGAGGCGAGCTGCACTCGGCTGGCCGACAAGTTGGACCACGCCTCGAGCCGCGGCCACGAGTCGTGGACCATCGTGCTGCTCGGCGGCGAGTTCGTCTTCGAGAAGGTGCCGCTGCCCAAGATCTCGGCTCTGGTCCGACCGCTGTACCACGCGCTGGAGTCCAAGCGCGTCGAGTCGCTGACACTGCAAAACGGTATCAGCGCCCAGGAACTCTCGGTGTTTCTGACGATGCTGCTTAGCGACGATCCGATCTGGCAGCGCGAGGGCGACTTCGCCGGGCAGCTCGCGGCCAAGGGGATCAGCAATTTGGCGCTTAAGCGCGTCGAACTGACCAGCGATATCACGGCCGGGCCGACCAACACCGACGAGGCGCGCGATATCTACTCCTCGTTGCGCACGGCGCTGCTGCGGTTCTTCATCTCGATGTTCGACCAGAGTAAGACCCCGTCGATGGGGCTGATCAACGTGCTGGTCGAGCGCATCGCCGGCGCGATGCACGCCGACCGCTTTGCGATGATCTCGCGGCTGCACACCAAGCACGATCCGCGCGACCTGATCTCCCACAGCATCAATACCGCGATTGTCTCCTACGTTACTGCCGAGGCGATGGGGCTCGAGCTGGACCTGCTGCAGAAGATCGCCGTCGCCGGCCTGTTGCACGACATCGGATTGATCGACATTCCACCGCAGATCGAGAACGGCGTGCTCTACAGCTCCGAGGATCCGCGGGTTCAGATCGAACACCCGATGCGCGCCGTGGGAATTCTACGCGCGATTCCCAGCGTGCCGCAGATCGCCGAGGTCGTCGCCCTCGAGCACCACATGCGGGTCGACGGCAAGGGTTTCCCGCGGGTTAAGCAAGACCAGCCGCAGAGCCCGGCCAGCAGTATAGTGGCCCTGGCCAGTACCTACGACCGATTGATGCACGGTGATCAATACATCTCGCCCGAGGAGATTCCGCAGAAGTTGATCTCTACGGCCGGATCGATGTTCGAACCCAGCGTGCTGGCGCACCTGATCGTCGGCCTGGGTGTCTACCCGCCGGGCAGCTACGTCAAGCTCTCCAACGGCGAGACCGCCCTGGTGCTTTTACCCAGCCGCACCGACGTGATGCGCCCGACGGTCAAACTGCTGTTCGGCCGCGACGGCGACGAGTACCTTGAGGAGCGGGTGATCGATCTGACCGAGCGCGCATCGGTCACCGGCAAGTTCCAGGCCTCGATCGTGCACTCGGTTCCGCCAAACGAGCTGGCGCTTTAAAGCTCGTTGGGTTAACTCGGGTTAACAGTCCCGGCCGCCGATCTGTGCGATAATCGCCGTGCAAATTGGAGGACCTGTGAAATACGCCAGACCAGTGATCGGAACCGTGATCGGCGGTGCAGCCGGGTTGATCTACTACGCGGCCATCGGCTGCAACGGCGGCTGAGCACTGTTTAATAACCCGGCGGTCGCCGGGATTTACGGTTCGCTGATCGGCCTGCTGCTGGGCTGGGGACTCGGGTCCGGCAAATCCGACTCCGAAAGCGAATCGGACGATAAAGGCTGAGGCAGCCCTGATATATCCTCGAACTCGTGTCTGATCGTTAGAGTAAGTGGGATCGCCAGGATCAGGCCGGGAATTCCCAATACCAGCTCGAACACCACCAGCGATGTGAGCGTGACGAACATCGGCAGTTTGACGATCTCGCCGATGATTTTCGAGTTGAGGAAGTACTCGAGTTTGTGAATCCCCACCAACAGGCACAGGCAGACCGCCGCCCCCCACAGTCCCACCGACGCCAGCGCCACCAGGGTCAGCAGCGTGTTCGAGACGATGTTGCCCACCACCGGGAACAGTCCGAGGAAGAACACCGTCAGGATCAGCGCTGTGGGGTAGGGCAGCCCGAGGATTACGATCACCACCGCCGAGATCAGCGTGTTGATCAGTGAGATCGCCAGCTGCCCGCCCATCACCCGTTTGAAGTAATAGTAAAACCTGCCTGCCCGCTCAAGGGTGAAATAGAACAGATAGCCCATCAGGCTCTGCGGCTTGCGGCCGAAGACCTCGCGCACTTTTTCGGTGTTGTGGTACAGAAACAGGTTCACGAACAGCGCGAAGATAAAGAAGATCACAAATTTGTAGAAGTGCCCGAACCCGCTGCTGAACAGCCCGAGAGTCCCCTTGAACAGGTCGATCACCTGATTCTGCACCTCGCCGGCCTCGATGTATTGGTCCAGGCCGTAGCGCATGTCAATGGTGTTCACGGTCTCGATCACCGCGCCCTGGATGCTCTTGATCAGCACCGGCAGGGTGCGGGCCAACGAGGGGATCGTCTGCCAGGAGAACAGCGCCAGCCCGACCACGATCAACACATAGAGGATCGAGAAGAAGACGAACTTGGGCACCCGCTGCAGCCGCAGCATCCGCCGCAGATCGTTGGTGATCACGTCGGAGAGCAGGTAGAGAAACAGGAAAGTCAGGGCGAAGATTTTAAGTTCGGTTACCAGCAGCAGCAGCACGATGGCAGCCAGAAACAAGTAGCCGCAGATAAACGGATGCTGCTCCAGCAGCCGGTTGCGCGGCGGCTTAAGCTCGTTATGTGGCGTGTCGTGCGTTTGGGGTTCGGACATTACAGGCTAGGGTAGCACAATCGCGTGCCTGGTTAATTTTCCCGCAATCTGAGAATCCGCTCGCAGATCTGGCCGAAGCCTTGTCCCTGGGGCAAATCGGCGATGTAGGCCGGCAAATGGGGCATCTGTTCGGCGAAGTCCTCGATGTTGGCCACGCCGGCGCTGATCGGGAACAGCGCGCTGTCGAACATCGAGGAGTCGTTGGGCGAATCGCCCACGGTGATCACCTGCTCGGGCTCGTAGCCGCCCAGCCGCTGGTCGAGCACTGCCGAAAGGGAGCGCGCCTTGTCAGCGGAGCCGCTGTTGATGTGGACCATGATCGAGCTGGTGACCACAGCCAGGCCGTTCTCGGCGCTGACCCGTTCGATCAGTTCCAGATCGCCGGGCTGCAATCCCTTGCGCATGAACACTTGCTCGGTGATGCGGGCGAAGGTGCCCGGATCGGGCCGCAGGTGCGGCAGCCGTTCGCGTAGCGTTGCGAAGACCTCGGCCAGCCGCGGACCGACCCGGTCCATCAACTCGGGCGCGAGCAGCAGGTCGCAGCGCCCCTCGCAGCAGATCACGCCGCCGTTCTCGGCTATCACCGCCTCAAAGGCGTCGAAATATTGGGTCAGGGCGATGCCGAAGCCCGCGGGTCGGCCGGTGACCGCGAAGGTGCGGATCCCGGCCTGGTTGAGCCGCGAGAGCCATTGCATGTTTTCCAGCGGAATTTTTCCCTGAAAGGTGACCGTGTCGTCCAGGTCCGTGGCCAGGGCGCGCAGGCCGCAGGCCGTGGCCGCGTCGAGCTGCGCGATCGGCTTAAGTTGATAGCGCCGGGTGCTCATCAAGCGCCTCGCGGACGAACCCTCATAAATAATCCAGGCTAGAACATCTCAAGCAGTTGCTTGACCAAATCCCAGATGTCGATAATCGAGAAGACCAGGCTGCGCAGGCCGTCGGGCGCCGGATCCTGGAACCAGATGCCCACGTCGATGGTGATCAGGCCGTAGGGCAGCAGCGGCTCGTCGAATAGTCCGAAGTAGATCAGCAGCTGGTTGGCCGCGGCAATGTCCAGTGGATTGGGCAGCGCCGGATCGATGTCGAACGGCGTGCCGTCGAACAGCGTCTCGTTGAGGTTCAGCAGCAGCGGCCGCAACGCCTCGACCAACGCCGGTTCGATCTCGAGGGTCTTGGGGATCAGCACCAGCCCGCGGGTCTCGTCCCAGAACACGTTGCCGTCGGCTCCGCCCTCGCCGCGGGCCTCGGCCTGCGTGTAGTCGATCAAGGCCATCAGCCGCAGCACGCCGGAGCCCAGCTCGCGTCCCGAGGCCTGCATGCGCTCCACGCCGTCGCCGTCGAGGTAGAGCAGGTTGGGATGTTTGGGATCGTTGAGGAAGTCGTAGAGCCACTCGAGAATCACGTCGATGGTGGCGATGGTGTTCTCGTCGAGCAGCGCGTCCGGATCTCCGCCGTCATCGTCGTCGCCCGCTTCGGGAAGCACGGGCAGGGACAGATCGTTGATGTCGATGTCCAGCTCGTGGGCCAGCACCAGGTCGAAGGCGCCGAGCAGGATCGAGTTCAGCGCTCCGAGAAAGTGCAGCTCGCCGCCATCGAGCTCGCCGGACCAACTCAGCAGCGGCTCTTCCGAGCCCAGATAGAGCACGTAGGAATCGATGCTGAACGTCGGGTCGGGAAGCTGCTGCAGCTCGATGTACATCTGGTCGGCCTGACGCAGCCCGGCCAGCGCCACCTTGTCGATGAACATTTGCAGCTCGCGGCTGAAATCCGAGCCGTCTTCCAACGGGTCGAAGCCATCGAGCAACGGGTCCATCCCCTGGTCCATGCCGAAGTTGCCCAGCAGGTCGATTAGCTCGTCGATGATCGAGGTCAACTGCATCAGGTTGCTCAGCACCAGCCCGAATTTGGCATCGGCGTTGTCCGGCGCGCGCACCAACGCGGCCTCAAAGGCCTGGGTCGCGTCCAGGCCCTTACCCTCGGTCAGGTATTTCTTGCCGTGCGCAATGATCTCCTCGACGGTCATCTCGTCGGTGGAGTCATCACCGCAGGAAGCGAGACAGATGACCATCGCGCCGATTAGGATTGTCAATAACAGTAATGCGATGTTGCGTCGCACGGGCATACTCCTCCGTGGGAATAGGTCGAACTGACAGAGTCTAGCTTTCAGCCCGACCGACTGTCAACGCGTGGGCGCCGCCTCGAGTCGATAGCTTAGGCGTCGCGCCGCGCCATCAAAGTCGCCCAGCTCGAACAGCCGTGCGACAAAGGGCGCGGCCAGGTCCGGCCGTCCGGACCACAGGCAGCAGATCGCCGCGCTCTGCAGCAGCTCGGGGTTGTCCGGCTCCTGCTCGATGGCCAGACGATAGAGCGGCAACGCCCGCGGCGCAGCCCGATCGGGCATCACGCGGTCGAAGCGGCAGCGCACGTTGGCCCCCCAGACCAGCTCCTCGGGCGTAGCGTCGTCCTGATCCAATTTTTTGATATAGGCGTGGGCCCGGGCCGTGGCGTTGGGCAGGCTGTGTTCAAGGTTGACCAGGTTGCGCCCCACTCCGCAGAAGCGATCGAGGGACAGCGAGTCGCGGCCCGCTTCCCACGGCTCAAGCCGCCATTGCTCGGCCAGGGCCTGGAAATCCGACGGCTCACTCATCGGTCCCAGCAGCCCCGTATCGACCACCGCCTGGGCAAAGAACGCGGCCATACGGTGCGCGCCGCTATGAGTGAAGTGGCAGTAGTCGAACAGCGCGTCGGTCCCCAGGCGGCCCGCGGGATTGCAGCGCCGCAGGGCGACGTCGGGCTGCAACAGGGTCGCGCCGCGCTCGGCCGCCACCTGCTGGACCACCGGATTTAAACGGCGGCCGGTGACGATCACGTCGTCGGGCAGCGAGAGGATCTGCTCGACCTCGCGCTCAAGCTGCGAGTCCTCGCCCGTGAACTCCGAGAGCCGCGCCAGGAAGTACAGCCGGTCCTCGGGGCTGATCAACCAGCTTGCCTTGAGGACCTCGGGGTTGACCTCGTGCAGCCGGTCGCGCCGTCCGCACAGTTGCAGGGCCACGATGTAGCGCGCGCCGAGCACCGGGTGTTCGCGCCAGCGCTCGTCGCGCTCGAGCCCTTGCGCCACGGTCTCGGCTCGGGCTGCGGCCTGTTCGACCTGACCCAGGTCGCGTTCGATCAGCGCGCGCACCAGCGGTTCTCCGCCGTCGGGCTTGATCTGCGTTGCGGCCTGTTCGAGCATCGTCAGCGCGCGCCCGGATCGGCCGAGCTTCCACAGCTCGAACGCCCAATCCAGATGCCACACGCCCGAGGCGTCGTCGGTCGAGGTGGTCGGTCCCAGCCACGAGTCGCAGAAGAAGCAGCGGTCCGGGCGGTTGGCCCGCTCCTCGGAGTTGACCAGGGTCGAGAGCATCAGCGGCGTCTGCGCCTCGTCGGCCAGTTCGCAGATGCGTTCGAGGTTGCGGCGATAGCGCTGGGCAACGAAGCGCCAGTCCTCCTCGGACCAGCGATGCTCGTGGGTCGCGCTTTGCTTATCCAGGTTGATCTCGCGGGTCCAGGCCTTGGCCGCCAGCCGCGCGGTCAGGCGGTAGATCGCGCTGTGATCGCGCAGCCAGCGTCGCAGCCGTAACGCGGCCAGGCTGGTGTTGCGCACGTTGAAGTGCGCGGTCATATCCAGCGCCTCGTTGTTGCCCGAGTAGACGATCAGCAGGTCGGGGTCATAGGCCAGCGTCTCGGCCACGCGCGGCAGCACCTCGTTGCTCGAGTGCCCGACCACGCCCAGGTTGATCATTTGAATGTCGCGCTCGGGATAGGCCGCGGCCAGCAGCCGCTCGACGATTCGCGGCCAGGAGCCGCCGGGCTCGAACTCGCCGGCATAGGCCGCGCTGCCGCCGAAGAGCATGATGCGGAAGGTGCGTTCGGATTTGCGCACGGGCACGGCCAGAGGCTGGATGTTGACCAGCTCGCCGGGGAGCAGCCAACGCGAGCCGTCGGGCGCGGCGTACTCACTCAGTGTCGGCTGTTGCAGCTTTTGATAGTTAAGGTCGCTCGGCCAGCTCAGCGCCGGTGCGCCCAGATTTAAATGTCTGGCGATCAGCTCGCCGGGACCCAACAACAGGATCAGGCCGATGGCCGCAGCCACCAGCGCCATCAGCGCTTGGCGCGAGCGACTCGAGTTATGGCCTGGTGCGTTCATCTTGCATCCTGGAGTGTGCGCGGGTAACTTTTGCTTCGAGGAGTCGATAAGTGAGCAAAGAGTATCGCAACCCGCTACCCACCGTCGATATCATTATCCAGATCAACGGCGGGATTGTGCTGATCCAGCGGCTCAACGAGCCCCACGGCTGGGCTTTGCCCGGCGGATTCATCGACTACGGCGAGAGCGCGGAGCAGGCCGCCGTGCGCGAGGCCAAAGAGGAGACCGGCCTAGAGGTCAAGCTGCTGCGCCAGTTCCATACCTACTCCGACCCGCAGCGCGACCCGCGGCATCACAGCCTGAGCGTGGTATTCGTGGCCCAAGCCCAGGGCAAACCCGTGGGTGCCGACGACGCGGCGCAAGCCGAAATCTTCAAACGCGAAGACCTGCCCGGCCCAATCTGCTTTGACCACGCGCGGATTTTGGAGGACTACTTTGAATCGCGCTTTTAGGATTTCAATATTAATCGCGCTGGTGCTGCTGTTGGCCGCGCCCCAGGTTTCGTTGGCGCGCAAGAAGCTGGTCGATGCCGAAGGAAACCCGCTGGCGCTGAAAATGATCGGCCGTTCCTACGAGGACCTGACCGAGGTTTTCGGCAAACCCGACCGCACGTTGTTCGACGCGGAAGATCGCATCTGTTCGTTCTTTGCCAAGGGATTTATCGCATTCGTGCACCGCGAGTACGACGAGGTCGATCGCGTGGTGCTCACTACCTTTGCCGACGGCCAACGCTTCGAGGGCCGTTTCCAGGGCGTGCGGCTTGGCGACCACTATTTGTCGTGCCAGGGGCGCTGGGGATTTCCCGAATCCAAGGACGAACAGCCCGACCAGTGGTACGACGTGTATCGCTGGAAGGTCGAGGGCTACCCGGTGGAGGTGCAGATCTGGAACCGCACTGCCGACGATCCCAACTTCGGCTACGTTAAAAATCTTACGGTCAAACGCATCGAGGTGCGCCGCAAACGCGAACGCTGGGAATAGGGGCACCTTTGAGGTGCCACAAAACTCGCGCAGAACGCTGGTTGTAATGCCACGACCCACCCCGCGTCGGAAGATGGTTGGGAGGAAGTAAAGATCGAGTAATCGATCTTTGTGTGTGGGGCTCGCCGGGGCGGCTTGGGGCCGCCACAAGACTCGCGTAGTTCGCTGGTCGTAGCGCCACGCCCCACCCCGCGCCCGGCTTTGAGCCGGCTACCCGCAGCAGCCGGCTTCGTCTTCAGTGGAGCGGTCGCGGGAGTCGTCGTCGTCGCCCGAGGGGTCGTCGTCGTCGCCAACGGGCGGATCGTCGGTGGAGACGTTGACCGTGAAGCTCTGATCGTCGCGCCCGGCCGGGCTCAGGGCGCGGATGGTGATCGTGAAGTCGCCGGGACTGTCCGGCGTCCACTCCACGCGGCCGTTAGACTCGTCGATCTCCAGATCGTTCGGCCCAGCGACCTTCTCCCAGAACAGCGGCTGATTCCCCTCGGCCTGGGCCGTGTCGTCCTCGTCGTAATGGTAGGGCGTATCCAGCCATGCCTGGGTCGCGGCGGTGGAGACGATGCGCGGGGCGATGGACGCCAGGTAGGGGTTGTACACGTAGTAGCGCGAGAACTCGCCCTGGATGGTCAGATGCGTATAGACCGTGTCGGCCGGGTCGAGGAACCAGTCGCCGACCTCCAGTGCGTCGTTCTCGTCGTCGAGCCCCCAGGGCGACTTGCCCGCGTCGTCCTCGAACGTGTCGCCGTCAAAGCACATGCCCAGGTAATCGCCGACAGTGAAACGATGGCCGATGTAGCGCACGGGGCAGTCGAGCATCGTGCCGGTGCCGAACGGGCCCAGGGCCTCGGGCCACAGGTCGTCGAGGATCGAGACCAGGTCGTACCCCACGTCGCGGTCGTTGTAGGTGCTGGGCTGCTCGGCCGCGCCGCGGTAGAAGTAGACCACGCCGTCGTCGCCCGGGAAGTCGTCGCCCGAGTCGCCCACATACGAGCCGAACACCACCCACACGTCGTCGAGCACCACGTGGTGGCTCTGGGAGCAGGCGTAGATTCGCGGGTGCGTGTCAAAGGTCTTGACCCCGCCGGCTAGGTCCTCATCGCCGTCGTCAACGTAGGGGTGCGAGGACCAACTGAAGATGTTGAGCTCGGCCGAGGTCTCCACCAGCAGCAGCTCGCCGGGCTCGTCCTCGACCTTGGTCACCACCACCAGCGCGCCCTCCATGTCGTTCTCGTGGGACACGACGTCGGAATCCGGCCACCAGAACCAGTCCTGGGGCCAGTAGATGAAGTAGTGGATGAAATAGTGCGTCTCGGTTTCGATTACCGAGTAGTAGGTCACGGCCAATAGGTCGCCGCTCTCGAGGCTCTCCCAGTTGTTGTCCGTGCGGCGGTCGCCGTCAAAGTCGTAGGCCGTGATGTAGTCGGACTTGGTGCGGCCATCGTCGGTGTCAACGTACCAGATCGGCGAATAGGTCTCGGCCAGACTGCGGTAGTCGATTGCAAAGGCACCCGTAGCCAGCGCGAGTGTCAGAATCAGGCCGATTGCCGCGGCGCGCATTGCGCCCATCGCTTAGAAGTGCGTTTGCAGCTGGATGCCCGCCGCCAGCCCCTGCTTGATGCCGAAGTTGACGTTGAGCGAGAAGTGCTCGTGCAGGTAAAAGGCGAACACGTTCTCCAGTGCGAACACCGGCAGCACCGAGGGCAGGGCCGTGGTCTCGCCCTTGGCCTCGCGTTGGTCCTCGACGATGTCGTAGGTCGTCACCTTACCGTAGGGGAACCCCATGCCCACGCCGATGCCGATGCGGTACTCGACGTAATCGCCGATGGGCTGCTTGAAGTAGGCGGTGCAGTCGAACGAGGCGATTCCCACGCCGCGGGCCTCGATGTAATCGCGGTCCACAGCCGGGTCGCCGCCCTTCTCCATCCAGGTGCCGTCCTGCCAGAACGTGGAGTAGTTCTCGATGTTCATGTTCAGCTCGATCCGCTCCCAGCTGTACCCCCAGAACACGCCGTAGCCCACGGCGCTGATCGATTTATGGGTTTCGTAGTAGCTGCCCAGAACGAAGTCGGGGATGTAGACGACGTGGGATCGGACGCCCACGGTCCAAGGATATTCGCGAAAAGGGCTGGCCTGGGCAGTGGTCACCATCGCCATAATCAACAACGCGGCGATCAGGATCATTGAACGAGCTCTCATCAAAAGTTGCCTCCTATTTCACCCCAGTCGTAACAAGGCCCCCTCAAAAAAGATATTGTAGGTTAAATTGTAACGAAAATATACCGACCGCGGTCAGAGACTCTCGATGTCCTCGCGACCGAGCTCGAACACCGCGTATCCTGACGATTCCAGCGGCGCGAACCTGCCCGGACCGAGTAGCTCGTCGAGCAACTCGGCGGTCTGCTGCTCCGAAACCATCCAGAAGGTATCGCCCTGGTCGCGGCGTACGCCCACGATCAGGTACGGCTCGCCGTGGGCTAGGGCGGCCGGCCGCGCCCAACGGCACTGGGCGTGCTCGGCGCGGATCGTCTGCGCGCCGGGAAGCAGCTCGATACGGCACGAATCGGCGCGTTGCACAACGCGCAGCTGTTGGTCTTGAGTAGCGAGACTCCCCTGGTACAGTGAGTACTCCGATTCGCCCGCGGAACAGGCCGCCAGCAGTGCCAGACACAGGACGATCATCAGTGTGGGACCGCGCATGGGAACTGCTCTAGCAGAGCAACGCTTTATCAACAAGCCCACAGGTGTTAATAATTCGCCGATGCGTAAAATCGGCCCGATCATTGCGGCGCTGGCCGTGCTGTCGCTCGCCGCCTGGCTGAGGTTCCACGGCCTGGACCTGCGGCCGGTGCACCACGACGAGTCGGTCAACTTCGAGTTCGTGCGCTGGATCATCCAAGGCCTGGGCTGGAGCTACGACCCGGCGGCCTATCACGGGCCGCTGCTGTATTACGCGGCCCTGCCGATCTGGTCGTATCTAACGCCCTCCGGCGTCGACAAGTTCGCCCTGCGGCTGGTCCCGGCGCTGTTCGGCATGCTGACCGTGTTACTCGCGCTCTCCGGCAGGCGCACTCTGGGCGCGGCCACGGCCCTGCTGGCCGGGCTGCTGCTCGCCGTATCGCCCGACCAGACGTTTTTTTCGCGGATGCTGATCCACGAGGTGCTGCTGGCCGCCGCCAGCGTGGGACTGATCGTCGCAGCGGCGGGCGCGGTGCTGCGCAACGATCTCTGGTCAATGCGGCTGGTCCCGGTCTGGGCCGCACTGGCGCTGAGCGCCAAGGAGACCGCGGCGTTTTTGATTATCGCCGTGGGACTGGCAGCGGGGCTCGAACTGCTGCTGCAGCGCCGCGATCCGCAGCGCGAGGTCTCGGCCCTCGAGCTCAAGGCCCGGCTGGCGGCCTTGGCCCAGGGCTGCCTGGTGGCAGCGCTGATCTGGGGCGCGCTGTTCTCGTCGTTTGGCGACAATCCGCGCGGCCTGCTCGATTTTTTCGCGGCCTTCGCCTTGTGGGGCGGCACAGCCGGAGCGGACCACGTCAAGGACTTCTGGTACTTCTTCGGGATGCTGCAACGTCACGCCTGGCCGCTGTGGCTGCTCTCACTCCCCGCGGTCGTCGAGGGAATTCGCGGCGCGCGGCTGCAACGCTTCCTGAGCGTGGTCGCCCTGAGCGTGCTGCTGATCTACTCAGGCATTCCCTACAAGACGCCGTGGTGCCTGGTGCAGATCACCTGCTGCCTGAGCCTGCTAGCCGCGTCGGGGATCGTGGTCGCCTGGCGGATGCTGTGCTCAATGCGCCTGGCGCGCGCGGCGCTGGTTGTTTTCACGGCAGTGGGCGCGGGCTACATGCTGTGCTACTGCCTGGCGCTGAACTTCGTGATGTATACCGACAACGACGAGCCGTTGGTTTACGTGCAGTCCCAGGAGGATCTCGAGGGAGCCTTTGCCCTACTCTACCGCGCGGTCCAGACCTCGGAGCAGGGCTGGTCGCTGCCGGTGCTGGTGCTCGAGGACAAGCATCCGATACCGTTCTATCTGCGGCGCTTCACCACGGTGGACTACCACACCGAGCCTCCCGAGCAGGCTGATTCGCCGATCTGGATCTGCGCTTGGGAGAGTTACGACGAGCTGGCCTCGGGCCAATGGGGTTGGTACCACGAGCTGCTGTTTCAGGCCTGGCCCGGCCAGTTCAACGCCATCGGCGTGCGCCAAGACCTGTGGGACCGCGCCTGGGGCCGCGAGTCCATCGACTTGGAGGTTGTGATCGAGGTTAAGCCTGATAGCCCCTGAGAAAGTTACTGTCGCGGCAGCCGGATCAGTCGGGCGAACCCCGCGCCGCGTGCGCGCCAGCTCAAGCTATCGAGGCTCGCGGCGATCTTGCTGCGCATGGTCGAATATAGCTCCTGGTCGTCGATTAAACGCAGTAGCGCCCCGGCCAGGGCGCGCGGATCGTCCGGCGGCACCAGCAGCCCGCGCTCATCGCCTACCAGCTCGGCCACGGTGGGCAGGTCCGATCCGACCACGGGCAGTCCGGCGCTGAAGTATTCCAGCACCTTCATCGGCGAGGTCAGGTGGCGGTTGTAGAAGCAATCGCGAAGCGGGGCCACGCCGATCCGCGCCCGGGCCAGCTGCGTCGCCACCTGCGAGTGCGGCAGGTTGCCGGTGAACTCCACCCGTTGGGCGACGCCGAGCTTCGCTGCTTGGGATCGCCAATGCTCGAGCAGCGCCGGTCCGCCGATCACCAGCAGTCGCAACTGCGGCGCGTGGATCAGGGCCTCGAGCATGGTCCCCAGACCCTTATGCGGATGGAGCTGACCCAGGTAGACCGCCAGCGGATCGCTTGCGGGCTGGGGCAGCTGGGGCGGAATCTCCAGCCCCGAGGGGAGCACATTGATCGGGCCGCAGCCCGGATAGGCCTGTTCGAACGGCTCGCGCATTGCCTGTTGCAACAGCACCAGGCCCGCGACTCGCGGCACCACGCGCGCCTCGACCGCGGCCAACCGCGCCTCGCGTCGCAGCTTGCGCGGTGTGACCAGTTCCTCGGCCCCGCGCCACTTGGCATCCAGATCCGCGTACCAGTTGTGCGCCTCGTAGATCAGCGGCGCGGCCACGCCTTGGCGCAACAGCCGGTCGGCCAGGGTTAGGGTGCGAACCACCAGCGCTTGCGGGGCGAAGCTCTGGCTTAGGCGCGCAACTTGGTCGGCAAAGCGCCGCTGCCGACCGATCGACAGTGGCCCCAGCCGCGTGCTCAGCGCCGCTGTCAGCTCGATGCGCAGTCCCGGCGGCAAGGTCTCGACGCCGTAGCGCTGTAGGGCCTGTTTTGGGTCGATTCCGGCCGTAGGCATGATCAGCAGCGTATTGAGGCCGGCCTGAGCCATGCCGATCGCCGTGCGCAGGGCGAACACGCTGCCTGCCATGGCCGAGGGCAGGGGATCGGTATGCACGTAGACGATGCGTGCGCTCAACGGTACTCCTGCGGGTCCAGCCCGTGTTTGCGCAGCTTGTAGTGCATCACGCGCGGGCTGATCCGCAGCAGGCGCGCGGCCTGCGTCTGTACGCCGCGGGACCTGATCAGCGCGGCCACGATGTAGCGTCGCTCGAGCTGTTCCAGGTCGATCCCGTCGGCCGGGATCTCGATCGCGCCGGGCTCGGGCAATCCTTGATCGTCCCGCGCCCCGAGCGTCTGAGCCGCGGCCTGCGCCCCCTCGCCCGGATCGAGCAGCAGGTCCGCGGGCTGCACGGTCGGCCCGCCGCTGACGAGCACCGCGCGTTCGATTACGTTTTTCAGCTCGCGCACGTTGCCCGGCCAGTGGTAGCACTGCAACATCCGTTCGGCCTGCGCGCTGAGGCGAACGACGTCTTGGCCCGGGCCGTGGGTGTAGCGCGCGGCAAAACTGCGCGCCAGCGGCAGGATGTCCTCGCTCCGCTCGCGCAACGGCGGTACGTGGATCGGGAACACGTTGAGCCGGTAGAAAAGGTCCTCGCGGAACTCGCTTTGGGCGATCCGCGTCCGCAGGTTCTTGTTGGTGGCGGCGATGATCCGCACGTTGACCCGCACCTTCTGTAATCCGCCCAGGCGCTCGAATTCCTGAAGCTGGATCACCCGCAGCAACTTGGCCTGGGTCGCCAGGCTCATGTCGCCGACCTCGTCGAGGAACAGCGTGCCGCCGTTGGCCTGCTCAAAGCGGCCGATGCGGCGGCGGTAGGCGCCGGTGAACGCGCCCTTTTCGTGGCCGAACAGCTCGGACTCGAGCAGGTTCTCGTGCAGCGCGGCACAGTTGACCGCCACGAACGCCCCGGATTTGCGCGGGCTGTCCCAGTGAATCGCCGCGGCCACCAGCTCCTTGCCCGTGCCCGACTCACCGGTAATCAGCACCGAGCTGCTCGAACCGGCCACTCGTTTGACCAGCATCAGCACTTGGCGCAGGGCCGGACTGTTGCCCACTATCCCCTCGGGTCGCCCGGCGGTGAGATCGCCGCGCAGCCCCTCGGCGGACGCATCGCGCAGCGGGCTGAGCAGCCGATCCACGGCCGCGGTCAGTTGGCGCGTGGAGATCGGTCGGCTGATCCAGATCCAATCCTCGGACTCGGCCAGGCCGTCGGATACCAGATTCTCGGGACGCGAGGAGATCGCCAGCAGCGGAACGCTCTCCCGCCGTTGTTGCAGATGGTCCAGCAGCCGGTCGACCTTGGAGCCGAAATGATCGAGGTCTACAACCAGCAGGGCGAACGGTTCGCGATCCAGCGCCTGGATCGCACCGTCCATGTTCGGCTGCTTCACGCATCGCCGCTCGGAGCTGTCCAGCGCCTGGCGAACCAGGGCGCTGTCAGACTCGCTGCCCATTAACAACAAGATGCTCCACATTGCGCTTGAGTACTCCAATTCCCCATTATTTATCAGCAGATAGAATAACATTCATCAGACAGGCTGTCTATTTGTGCAAGCCTGATAATTACGATATCGTAATTTTATCATCAACGCACGCCATCAATGTAAAAGTACTATCGATCCGGTCGTGCTCTGTGGTATTCAAGGTTGGTAGAGCCGGATAGCTTGAGGGAGGGCTGATTTTGAGGGACTTGGAGTACGATCCCGAGGAAAGGGCGATGCAGAACATAGTCACCCTGCGCCGCAAGGAGCTGGCCGAGGTGCGCAAGCAGGCCCGCTCGTTCTTCCGACGCCACCCGCTGTTGCTGCTGATCATGTTGGCGCTGAGCTATGTGGCTGCCGTGGTCTGTTTCTCGACCTCGGGCATGCCCCTGGCCAAGGCGCTGCTGGCCGCGCTGGTTTTCGTGGCGATCTGGACCGCGCTGTTCTTGATTATCCCCAACCTGTTGCTGCTGCTGCTGATTGCCGTGGCGGTGGGCGCGACCATCGCCATTGCCGTGGCGTTGACCCCGAGCCTGACCCTGGTTTGGTCGGTGGTCGCCGCAGTGGGGATCATGGCCGTGATCGTGCTGGTCTGCATCAGCCTGGCGCGCACGGCCAAGCTGATCCCGGGTCTGGTGCTGGGGATATTGGTCTTTTTCTACCTCAAGGACGCCGCCGCGATCTGGCAGGCCGCGGCCGCGGGCTTTGGCACGTTCGTGATCGTCTCGCTGCTTTCGATCTACCTGTTGAAGATCATCTTCCCCGCGGTGATGACTTTTTTCCTGGCGATCTTCTCCGCCGGGTTGGCGGACAAGATCGTGCTCTACGTGCTGGGCGATTACGCGTTGCAGAACATGGTGCCGCAAATCCCGCGGCTCAGCGGCAGCCTGGGGCACAAGCTCAACGTGGTCGGCGGGATGCTCGCCGACTACGGCCGCGAGCTGATGCCCGAGGGCCCACTGCTGTACTGGGCCACGGCTGTCGGGTTGTTCCTGGCCCTGATGAGCATCGTCAGCCGCGCACGCAATAAGTAGCCCGTCCGATGCGTCCGGCGCTGATCGTTTTGTTGGCCGCCATCATGCTGCTGATGTCCGCAGGCTTAGGGTGCGACGACGCGGATGAGGACGAAGATCAGCACGACATTAATGACGACGACGCAATCGACGACGACGACGAATCTCCGGCCATGAGCGTCCGTGGTATGAGCGCGTGGTGTTTATGGAGATCTTCGTGCGCTCCTACGTTGACTCGGACGGCGACGGCATCGGCGACCTGGCCGGGCTGACGAGTAAACTGTCGCACATTGCAGATTTGGGGATCGGCGCGATTTGGCTGATGCCGATCTACCCCACGCCGTTCGTGGACTCGGGCTACGACGTGGCCCAGTATTGCTCGATCAACCCCGACTACGGCACGCTCGCGGACTTCGACGCGTTGCTGGCACGCGCCCACGAGCTGGGAATACGCGTGTTTCTCGACGGCGTGTTCAACCACACCTCGGATCAGCTACTTCCGGCCGGGCATGCCCGACCTGAACTACGACAACCCCGAGGTGCAGCAGGCGGTGCTCGACCTGTATTCGCAGGACCAGTACCCGGTGCTGCTGCCTGAGAACCGTATGGACTATCAACTGGCCCTGAAGCCGTTCGGCTTTGTCCTGCTGGGGCTGCGAATTAGGGCAATTTGTAAATCGTGCTGTTGGAGATGATTCGTTTGATCTCCTTGCGGAAGAAGGTCGCCAGTTTTTTACATTCCGCATGATCGACCGGGCCGCCCTTGGTGGCAGGCAAGTCAAACGGATTGCCCAGGACGAAGATGTTTTCGTCGTTATAGCTGTTTGCCGGGCCGGTGTAGTTCATGCTCCCTCCGATGACGATGTCGTCGTCGATGACCATCAACTTATGGTGCAGTTTGCCGAACCCGCTGACCTTGTTGGGGAAATAAACTTTAATGCCCTCCTGGTGCAGCCATTTGGTTGCGGCCCACCACTGTTTTCCCTGTCCCGGATCAAGGGCGCCGGCAATCTGTTTTTTAGCCGCCCGGAGCATGACCATTGCATCGTCAATGCCCGATGAACCTGAAAATGTGAAGATCGCGAAGTCGAGCCGTTTTTTGCATTTGAGCATCTGTTTGATGATTTCCAGCTCAGGGGAGTGATCCGGGGAAAAGAGAATTCGTACGGGAACGCCTCCAAGATTGTATGTCTTAAATTCGCTCTCGTGCCGGACGCTGAGCTGCCCGAAAGTTCCGTCCAGAATTTCAAAGAACTCGTTGTGATAGTCCTTGCAGATTCGGTAATCGTGAAAAATCACGATGTGATTCAGGTTCTTATGGGTGCCGGTAACGGTGAAATTGGTGGAGCCGGTGAGCACCGCGCTGGTTGCCTTTTTCGAACCCCGATAATCTCTGACGATGAATTTTTGGTGGAATATCTCTGGATTGAAGTCCGCCTTGACATCGATATTGTTTCGCAACAAGGCGGCCAGGATATCGCGGTTGGTCTTGATGTCCGAGGGCCTGCGATATTCGGTCCATTGGGCTCTTTGCTTGGCCTGGGCAGGGCTCTCATCGCCCTTGGGAGTTGCCGAGGGGAGCTTGTCGGATTCCAGATAGTCCTGTTCCAAGAACAGCCGAATATTAACGCCTCGCCACCTGGCATCGATTATCGCCTGCGCAATGACTTGCGAGTCGATCTCCTGCACTGCCATATCCAGGGTGTGTTTCGCCCCCTCAATGAAACGTACGATTACGTCTTCAAGATCGTCTGGCGCGCCCAATTGCTGTGGACCTGCGAACGCCTCAATTTTTCCCTGTGCGAAAACAGTCATGGTTTGCTCCCTATGCTTTAGCCGTAATGGATATTGAATAATCTCAGTGATGGCCGAACAACGCCCGGATTATGGACGAGGGCAACTCTCAGCAGATGCTTATATATAACCCGAGCCAGATGAGAATATAAAAGAAACACCAACTCTGGTTCAGTGCAAGGTTTTTCTTTTCCCGTTAGCGGGGTTGAGCCACATCCGCCGACGCGACCCCATGGGTCAAGGCGTGGGAAGCAACTGATCCAACGAGTGGTAGGGAATCAGCGGCTCGCCTGCCCAGCGTCCGCAAAGTTCGGCGCTCTGCTGCGCTCCGTCGAGCTTGGGATCGTCGCGGTGCAGCCGCTGGTACTCGATCATAAGCTCGCGGCTGGGATCTTGGGCAGCGCGCGCATTGAGCTCCCACAGTCGTTGCAGGTCCGTGGCCCGGCCGGACTGGACCTGCTCGCGCACTTTTTGCTCGCGTTGCTCAATCGAGGGCAGGCGGTGCACCAGGGCCGCTAGATCGGCGTTGACCCCGATCCAGTATCCCAGATAGGCGTAGTCGCGGCCGATCAGCCAGGGATGCTGCGCTGACTGCTCGGCCGTGCTCCAATAGTCCGGCGGGCTTGCGCTCGGAGCGAGCCAGCCCCCTTGTTCGATGCTTTGGGCGAACGCGGCCGCGGCCAGCCATGCTCCTCGGTAGTTAAAGTGGCAGTAGTCCAGCAGCAGGTCGTAGCCCACGTGGTCGGTACCGCAGTGGCCGGTGAGCTCCGGCTCGATTATCAGCAAGGCCGCGCCCGTTGATTGCGCCACGCGCTGGACCACCGCGTTGGTGCGCGGTGTGGCCGTGAGGAAGTACGAGTCAGCGCCCAAGGTGCGTTCGGATTCGCGTCTCCAGGTCTGATCGTCGCCCGCGAGTAGGCCGATGCGATAGAGAAAGTAGACCCTGCTCCAGGCCGGGAAATCCGGCGTGAGCGCAAAATCGCGTAGTCCGGGGTAGACCGCGGCGATGCGCTGGGAGTCGCCCAGCAAGTGCAGCGCGGCCAGATAGCGCGCCCAGAGAATCGGCGATTGCGCGTAGCCTTCGTCTGCGGCCAGCTCGTCGGCCACGGTTTGCGCCAGGCGCTTTGCTTCGGCCTGATCGTCCAGTGCCGCGGCGAGCATCGCGCGCAGGAGCGTTGCATCCTGCCCCTCGATGTCCTGTAGCAGCGGCGCGGCCTCGTGCGGTCGGTTGTGCACCAGCAGGGCGAAGGCCTGGTCCCGGCTCCAGTCCGCGTCGATCAATGGTTGCTCGCCGGTCCACGAGTCGCAGAAGAAACAGCGGTCCTCGCGCATGCAGACCTCGGCGTTGCCTTGCACTGTTGAGAGCAGCACGTCCACATTGCGCTTTGCGGCCGAGTCGCAGATCCCGCGCAGGTTGCGTTCGTAGCGCGTCAGGGCGAAACGCCAATCATCGGCGTCGGGCACGTAGGACCCGTGGTCTGTTCCCTCGTCGATTGTGGCGCGGCGCTCGGGTAGGGTGCCCGCGGCCATCCTGGAAAGTGCGCGATAGAACGCGCTGTGATCGCGCATCCAAAAGCGCAGCCGGGTGCGGCGGCCCGACCAGCCGTAGGCCCGCAACATGCCCTGGAAGTCGAGCAGTTCGTTGTTGCCCGAGTAGATCAACAGCAGGTCCGGATCGAGCTGTTCCAAGGTCAGCTCGGCCACGTTCCAAATCTGATACGAGCTGTAACCCACGGACGAGAGGTTGACCACCTCGACCCGCTGGTCCGCGTGGCGCACGTTGAGCAGTCGCTGCAGCAGGTTGGGGAACGCTCCGCCGTGGGAAAAGCCCAGGCCGTGGGCCGCCGAGCCGCCGAGGACCACGATGCGGTAGACGTCGCCGGGCTTGGGAGTCTCTACGGCCCAGGGCCGGAACGAGCCGTAGCAGGTCAGCCAATCGCCGCCGGGCAGCCGCTCGTGTTTTAACAGCGGATCGGGGATCTGTTGGTATTCAAGGGGGCTGGGCCAAAACGCGGGGGGGTCGCCCATCGGCAGCAGGCGGCACAAACCCTCGAGCATCGCCAGCGCCGCGACCAGCCCGAGCAGAATCGCAACGATCAGAAAGCCGGGTCGCCTACGTCCGCGCTGGTTGGCCATATTGCAGGCTGCTTAGCGCACGTCAGCCGCAGCAGCCGGCTTGGAGCCGACGCAAGACTCGCGCAACTCTATGGTTACACGGGCGGGCGATTTTCTCCGCGGCTTGAGTCATATTACCCGCAGCACCCCGCGTCGGAGTCGTCATCATCGTCCGCGCTGTTGTCGTCGTCTCCGTCGTCGTCGTCCCCGTCGTCCCCCGCGACCGCGAAGCTGCCGTCGATCGAGGCCGAGTAGCCGCACAAATCAAAGACCGTGACGCTGAATGTGTGCTCGCCCGGGGAGAAGTTCTCGCCGATCAGCACTTCAAGGTATTCCTCTGAGTCAGAGTAGTCGCGGCCGACATTGCCGATCGGTTCTTCAAAGCGTTGCGGCTCTTCGCCGTCCAGGGCCACGGTGTAGTAGCCGCCGGCCAGATCGGCCTCCGCATCGTAGTAGTCCAGATAAACGGCGAGTTCCTCATCGTCCTCAATGGTCGGCGGCTGTGTGCTGCTTCCGCGCTCGTTGTAGTACAGCGCGCTGATCAACGGTTCGCTGCGCGCGGCGCAGGCTGCGGTCGGGTCGAACTGCACATAGAACGCCCCGATGTCGATGTCCGCCTCGCCGTAGGCGATCCAGAAGTAGCCGTCCTCGCCCCAGTTGGTGCCCCAGGAATTTTTGCAGCGCCAGGCGCCCAGCGCGTCGTCCCAGCCGACCATCACCACCGCGTGGCCGCCGGAGAGCCCGCCGGTGACGTGACGGTAGACGCCGCTACGGTAGTGCTGGAAGTCCTCGAAGATCAGCAGGCCGGACCACAGCGGGCCGCCGAGCAGCGCGGCCTTGATCGCATCGCGGTTGCCCGCGCCGACATAGGCGTAGTCGTTGATCGACCAGATGCGCGAGGCCCAATCATCGCAACGATTCTCGCATGGGTAGTCAGAGCCGTTGCCGATGTAGAAATAGCAGGCCTCGTCCGGGATGCCGTTATTCTTCAGCCCGCCGAGCATCTCCCAGGGCATCGAGCCCCAATCGCACTTGCCGCCGTTACAGAAGAACAGTTCCATCTCGGACAGGTCCGGGTCGAGCAATGGATCGTTGCGGCCGATCTTGATCTGCGATTCGATCACTCCGGCCGCGGCAAAGGCCGAGCACGAGCCGCAGCCCGCCTGGCTCTTGACGCTCGAGGCCCAGTTCACGCCGTCCTGATCGTCCCAGGTGAAACGCGACGGCAGTTCCTTGGGCACGATCGGCGGACGCGCCGGGGGATGGTCCGGCGAGCCGAACCAGTCGGCCGGGCCGATCAGCTCGTTGAACGCCTCGGGACCCTGGGCCGAGACCGAGGTCTCGGCGGCGATCCAGTCGGCGTCGGAGCGCTCGATGGCCTCGCGTACCTGTTCCAGGGTCGGATGGGTCGGCTCGTCAGCGGCCGAGGCCGCAACGGCCCATACCGTAATCAACAACAACAGCATCAGGGTGCGGATTTTCATTGTGGGCTGCCTTATGTCATTTGGCAGCGGACAGCTCGGCCGCCGCCTGTTCGATGCGGTCCAGTCCCTGGGACAGGGTCTCGTCGTCGGTAGCATAGCTCAGTCGGAAATATCCCTCCGTGCCGAAGGCCACGCCGGGCACCACGGCCACTCCCTTACTGGTCAGCAGCCAGTCGCAGAAGCTCACGCTGTCGGCGATCTGAACGCCGTCGATTGTCGCGCCGAGCAGCGCCTTGACGCTGGGGAAGACGTAGAACGCGCCCTGGGGCCGGAAGCACTCGATGCCCGCGATGCGCGAGAGACGATCGAGCACGTACTCGCGGCGTCGGGCGAACGCCTGGCGCATCTGCTCGACGCAGTCCTGCGATCCGCCCAGCGCCGCAGCCGCCGCGGTCTGGGCGAAGCTGGTGGGATTGGAGGTCGACTGGCTTTGCAGTTTGCCCATCGCCTTGGCCAGCTCGGGCGGAGCCGCGGTGTAGCCGATGCGCCAGCCGGTCATCGAGTAGGTTTTGCTCACTCCCGAGACCAAAATCGTGTTCTGCATCGCCTCGGCCGAGAGCGTGGCCGGGCCGCGGTGGCTGAAGCCGTCGTAGACCAGCTTTTCGTAGATTTCGTCGGAGAGCACCCACAGGTCGTGCTTGAGCGCCAGCTCCATCAGCGCCCCGAACTGCTCGACGCTGTAGGCCGCGCCCGTGGGATTGTTCGGGCTGTTGAGGATCAGCATCCGGGTGCGGTCGGTGATCGCCTCGCGCAGCGCGTCGGGCGTGAGCAGGAAACCGTCTTCCTCGGAGGTCTGGACGACCTTGGGCACGCCGCGCGCCAGCTCGACCATCGCCGGGTAGCTCACCCAGTACGGCGCGGGGATCAGCACCTCGTCGCCGGGGTCGATCACCGCCTGGATCGCGCAGTAGCACGAGAACTTGGCGCCGGGCGAGACCACAACGTTCTGTGTGCCGTAGCGCAGGCCGTAGTCCTGCTCGAGCCGATCGACCACCGCGCGCTTGAGCTGCTGGGTGCCCGAGGCCGGAGTGTATTTGGTCTGTCCCTGGTTCAGCGCCTCGATTGCCGCGGCCTTGATGAAATCCGGGGTGTCGAAGTCCGGCTCTCCCGCGCCGAATCCCAGTACGTCCTCGCCGCTGGCGCGCATCGCCTTGGCCTTGGCAGTAATCGCCATGGTCGGAGAGTCTTTCAGTTCCATTACAGCTTGTGATAAGCCGAGTTTCATCTTCGTACCTCGGTAGTGTGGTTCTGGGCCGCGCGCGGTCGTTTAAAATCGAATATCTATGCTTGGACTATTTCCTGTTGCTCAGATTATCCCGGGCGATTCGTTCGTAGAGTTTATCGGCAACGCACTTGGGCACCATGCTCGAGATGTCTCCACCGAACATCGCAATTTCCTTGACCATGTTCGAGCTTAAATAGACGTAGGGCTCGCTGGCCATCAGGAAGAAGGTCTCGAAACCCGGCAGCAGCGAGCGGTTGGTCAGCGCCATCTGGAACTCGGCCTCGAAGTCGGAGACGGCCCGCAGTCCACGGATGGCGACCTTGGCCCCAACCTTGGCCGCGTAGTCGATCAAGAGGGTGTCGAAGGTGTCGACCCGTACGTTGGATTGTTTCTTCATCGCCTCTTGGATCATATCGACCCGCTCGGCAACGGTGAACAGCGATTGCTTGCGCACGTTGATCGCCACGGCGACCACCAACTCGTCGAATATCTTACTCGTCCGGTGAATCAGGTCGATATGGCCGTTTGTGATCGGATCGAAGCTGCCCGGGTAGACTGCCAACGACATCAGCCATCTCCTGGTTTGCTGTAAACGTAAATTGATGTTTTGCCGTAACGCTTTATATTTAAAAGAGATAACCCCTTGGGATCACCGTTTATAGCACAGGAGGCGTCGCGCTCCAAGAAAAGCGTTGCTCCCGGCGCGATCGCCTTGCAACCGGCGATCGCCTCGAGCAGCGGGAGCTGGTCGACTAGGCTGTAGGGCGGGTCGGCCAGCACCAGCGAGTAGCCCGGATCAGCGTCAAGGGAATTCAGCGTTTGTAGAACATCGTTGATCAGCACTTCGGAGTGCTGCGTTAGGCCGCACAGCTCTAGGTTGCGCTCGATCAGCCGGGCGTTGCGCGGATCGAGCTCCACGAACAGCGCGCGCCGTGCGCCGCGCGAGAGCGCCTCGATCCCCAGGGCGCCGCTGCCAGCGTAGAGGTCGAGCACGTCGGCCCCCTGCGCCAGGCCGTAGGCGATGTCGAAGATCGCCTCGCGCACCCGATCCGCAGTGGGTCTGATTTTCAGCCCTTTGACCGGGACCAGCCGCCTGCCGCGGCAATTTCCGCCGATAACGCGCATCGTTCCCGTTTCTCCTCCATCAAGCACCCTGCAACTATCGCGGATCAGCGTCAAGCCTCTGCCCTTGCCCGGATTTTACGGCCTGTGCTACAACTGGCGCGTTCGAGTATGAGCAACCTGGGCCAGAGGAGATTAGATGGGTTTTCCCACCGGCAGTCCCAAAGTCTACGCCCAGGAAATCGCCAAGGGCTATGTCAGGCTCAGCCCGATCAACCTGCGGCGCTACGCTCCAGCCGAGCTCAAGGTTCTGAACAACCATCTGACCATCGTCGACCGTGAGGCCCGGCAGATGCAGATCAACGATAAGGATTTCGACGCCCTGCGTAACAAGAACCAGATGCTGCAGCGGCTGAAGTCCGCCAGGCTGGTCCTGCACACCTTCTGCAAGAAGCGCCGTGTCCCACTATAGCTTTTGCTCCTGCGCGTAGTCGCAGATTTTCGCCAGCGGACAGCTCGCGCAACGCGGCCGCGGCCGACACTGCTCGCGGCCCAATTCGATTAATTGCAAATGCAGGCTGTGCAGCCGTTGCGGCTCGATCCAGCGTTCGACCTCGCGATGGGTTTCGATCCGCGCCCGATCGCCGCTGATCACCCCCAGCCGGGTCAGCACGCGGTGCACGTGGGTGTCCATCGGGAACACCGGCCGGCCGTCCTCGAACGAGGCCACGACCAGCGCGGTCTTGGGGCCCACGCCGGGGATGCGCAGCAGCTCTTCGAGCAGCAGTTCGGTGGGCAACTCGCGCAGGAACTCCAGGTCGCAGCGGCCGTAGGTCTTGTGCAGTTGTTGCAGCAGCGCGTGGATCCGCCGGGCCTTGGTCCCGGCCAGTCCGCCGACGCGGATCTGATCCTCGATCGCCGTGGGCCCGGCGCGACGCGCCGCCTCCCAGGTGCGGAAACGCCCGCGCAGTTGAGAGTACGCGCGTTGCGAATTGAGGTCGGTGGTGTTCTGGCTGAGGATCGTCTCCACCAGCGCGCCGAGCATCTGACCCTGCGGCCGCTTGCTCAGCGGCCCGTAGAGCTTATCCAGCGCTTGCGCCGCGCGCCTGATTTTAGCCTTGGGCGTCATTTTCAGCCTCGCTCAGCAGCTCTCGCAGCCGTCGGCGCATGCGCTGGCCGTGGCTGCCCGGCCAGTAGACCCGGCGGCAGCCCGGGCAGCGCGTGAACTGGTCCTGGGTCTGTAAAACATAGGGCGGTACGCAGGGCGCGGCCGTCTCGCGGCCGATGCACTCCAACGCCAGGTTGCAGCGCAGGCAGCGGCTGAACCAACGTTGCGGGTCGGGCCGTAATCCCAAGCAGCGCACCAGGCTGACGAGCTGTCGCTCGGGCTCGTTGTGTTCGATCAGCAAATGCGGACCCAGGCCGCGCCGTTGCACCAGCCGCGTGTCGCGCGTCAGCAGCATTCGATTCTCGGCGTACGCCAGCTCGATCAGCTCGCAATCGTCGATCGGGTGGCGCCAGGCCGCGTCGTAGCCCAGGGTGCGCAGCAGGCGCGCCAGGGCGCCCAAGTGCCCGTCGAGGGCAAAGCGTTCAAGCGGGTCCGGCCGCATCGGTCGCGGATCAAGGTTAGTCGATCAGGCCGTCGAACAGCTCGTCGCAACGCTCAATGCGGAACTCCTCGGCCGCGTCCACGCCGATCCGCTCGCCGACCTTACCGGCCCAGGCGCGGATGAAGGTTTCCAGCGCCGGTCGGTAATTGTCGCGGTCCAGCAGCGGCAGCACCTGCGCAAAGCGGCCGGTGGCAAGCAGCGACATCTTCAGGTCGTCGATCATCGCCTTCATCTGCGAGTCGTGGGCGCACAGCGCCTCGATCTTCTTGTCGATAAAATCGCCGATGTCGACCACCGTGTTGGAGCGGGTCGGCGACTTGGCGAAGAAGTAGCGCTCGGGCACCACGTGCGGCTCGAGCCCCTGTTCGCGGTGCTCGGGATGAAACAGCGGCATGTTGGAGAACGCCAGGGCCTCGCTGGCGGCCCAGGCGACCTTCCGGTGGTCCGGGTGCGGCTCGAACGGCTCGTAGGGATCGAAGCTGAATACCACGTCCGGCCGCAGCTCGCGGATCGCGCGGAAGTAGATCTCGCGCAGCTCGTTGACCGGCGTATCGCCCAGGAACCCGTCGGGGTATTCCAGGAAGCGCACTTCGGCCTTGCCCATCACCTTGGCAGCGTTTTGGGCCTCGACGTTGCGGCTTTGGGAAACCAGCGTCCCCGAGTCCAGGTCGAAGCTGCCGCGCGCGTTGTCCGTGGCGATGATCTCCACCACGCGAGCCCCCTGGGCAATCAGCTTGGCGATGGTTCCGCCGGCGAAGAACTCGCAGTCGTCGGCGTGGGCTGTAAGAAGTAATATCGTCTTGCTCATGCAAACCTCCTTCGTCGCGCTCCCTGTGGGAGCTTGCGCGCCATCAGGCTAAGGGCTACAAGAAAGCGGATGTCCGATAAGCATAATCTCAAGGCGCTGGACTGGCTGCTGTTGTTTCTGCTGGCCCCGGCAGTCTACCTAATCCACCTCTCGCTGCTGTGGGCCGTGGCAATTCTATCAAACCCGCGGCTGATAGTGGCGGCGTTGATCGCGCCGGGAATATTTTTAATTCTCGCCGTGTGGATCAGACTGCGTGCGCCGCGCGCCGTTTGGCTGATCTACGTCTGGTCCGCGCTGTACTATCTGCTGTGTGCGCTGTTCGCCCTGGCCGTGCTGGCGTTGACGCACACGATCAGCCCGGCGCTGTCCGCGGCCTACGTGATCTACGCGGTCTGGGCCGGCTGGTACGTACGCCGCCGCAATCCCGGCCCCTTGGCCTGGGCCGCGATTTTGCTCGTGCCGCTGGCGCAGTTTCTGTGGTTCGACCTGCGCTGGGCGCTGCTGCTGATCCCCTTGATCGCCGCGGTATTGTGGATCGCTAGTCGCGGCGTGCTGCGTCGATTGTCCGCACCGGCCGTGAGCTTTTGCCTGCTGGGCCTGTGCCTGGTCAGCGAGGGCGGCGTGTTCTATTTGCGGCCGAGTTTCTTCGAGACCTTCGCGGCCCACGACCGCGCGGTGACGGCCCTGGCCAAGGGCCTGGACCAACAGATCCCCTACACCAACCTGCGCTTTGCCGTTCAGTCGTGTTCCGTTGATCAATACCTGGTCGGCGGCCGCGGCGAGCAGCAAGCGCTGTGGTTGGTGGGCAACGGGGAAGCGCGGCCGATCGCCGCCCTGGCCGGGGGCGAGGCCTCGGACAATGCCGAGCCGCTGTGCGAACGCGGGGAGGTTTTTGTCGGTGATTTTGGCCGCGGCAAGCTGCTGGGCCTGGACTGCTATAGTGGCGAGGTGCTCGGCGAGCTGGAGGTGCACGATGTGGGCCGTCCGTTGCGCCGCGGGCTCGCGCCGCAGTCCCAGTCCGAGGACCGTCCGGCGATGCTGACCTT
>JAVCCG010000018.1 GCA_030765605.1 Candidatus Alcyoniella australis | reverse complement strand
AGCGCGACGATATCGAGCGCGGCCAGGTATTGGCCAAGCCCGGTTCGATCACGCCGCATACGGAGTTCAGCTCCGAGGTTTACGTATTGAGCAAAGAGGAGGGTGGTCGTCACACTCCGTTTTTCAACGGTTACCGTCCGCAGTTTTACTTCCGCACCACCGACGTCACGGGCGTGGTGACGCTGAAGGAAGGCGTCGAGATGGTAATGCCGGGCGAGAATACAGAGGTCGACGTCAAGTTGATCACGCCGATTGCGATGGAAGAGGGCCTGCGTTTCGCGATCCGCGAGGGCGGCCGCACAGTGGGCGCCGGCGTCATCACCAAGATCAAGGCCTAAGGCAGCCGGGGAGCCCTAATGCGCGATATCGTTACTCTTGCGTGCACCGAGTGTAAGCGCCGAAACTACACGACTACAAAAAATAAGAAGCGGACTCAAGGCAAGCTCGAGTTTAAAAAGTACTGCCGCTTCGACAAGCGCCATACGTTGCACAAGGAAACCAAATAGACCGATCAGATATGTGGTAGGAGCAGGCCAGTAGCTCAATTGGCAGAGCACCGGTCTCCAAAACCGGGTGTTGGGGGTTCGATTCCCTCCTGGCCTGCCAGTTATTTTTATCGAGAGGGAGCAGCTAGCAATGATCGCCAAGTCGCGCCAGTTCTTACGCGAGGTCTGGATCGAGCTGAAAAAGGTGTCCTGGCCCACCAGGCAGGAGACCGTGGCCAGCACTTGGGTGCTGATCGGCGTGACCGGGATCTTCGCCCTGTTTTTCTTCCTCAGCGACTCGCTGATCAGCTCATTGCTCGGCCTCGTGTTGAGCAATGGCTGACATCGCGGACAGGACAATGGCCAAACACTGGTACGTAGTTCATACCTACTCCGGGTACGAGAAGAAAGCCAAACTGGCTTTGGAGGAGCGTTTCAAAAACGCCGGTTGCCTGGAGATGCTCGAAGAAGTGCTGATTCCCACCGAGAAGGTGGTCGAGGGGGAGCGTTCGGCTAAGCGGACGATCAGGCGCAAGTTCTTCCCGGGCTACATTCTGGTGAAAATGGAGCTCAACGACGACACCTGGCACTTGGTCAAGTCGACGCCGCGGGTCACCGGATTCGTCGGCGGTGCGCACAATCCGCCGACCGTGTCCGACGAGGAAGTGCAGAAGATCGTCAGCCAGATCAGCGAGGGTACGCTCAAGAGCCCGTCGCGTATCGAGTTCGAAAAGGGCGAGACGATCCGCGTCAAGCACGGACCCTTCGCCACGTTTCAGGGAATCGTTGACGACGTTAACGCCGATAAGGGCAAGCTTAAAGTGATGATCTCGATCTTCGGCCGGTTGACCCCGGTGGAGCTGGAGTTCAAGCAGGTCGAAAAGACCTGACGAGGTAGAGTTCAATGGCCAAGAAAGAAATCGCCAAGATCAAGTTGCACGTTACCGCCGGCAAGGCCAATCCCAGCCCCCCCGTGGGACCGGCATTGGGCCAGCACGGCGTGAACATCATGGAGTTCTGCAAGGCTTTCAACGCCCGCACGGCCGACCAAGAGGGGATGATTATCCCCGTGGTGATCTCGGTCTTTACCGACCGCAGCTTCAAGTTCATCACCAAGACGCCGCCGGCCTCGGTGCTGTTGAAGAAATACGCGAACATCGCCAAGGGATCGGGTGTGCCGAACAAAGAGAAGGTCGGCAAGGTGACCACGGAACAGGTCCGTGAGATCGCCAAGATCAAGCTGCCCGATCTGAACACCAACGACCTGGATACCGCCTGCTCGATCATTGCGGGTACCGCCCGCAATATGGGACTTGAGATCGCAGACTAAGGCGGGAGCGGAGGAACCGATGAGGAAGCGAGGCAAACGTCTTCGCACCGCGCAAGACAAGGTCGACAAGACGAAGCGCTACTCGATCGACGAGGCGCTGGATCTGCTCGAACAAGTCTCAAGCGCCAAGTTCGACGAGACCGTGGAACTGGCCGTGCGCCTGGGAGTCAACCCCAAGCACGCCGACCAGATGGTCCGCGGCTCGGTGACATTGCCGCACGGAACCGGTAAAGAGGTTCGCGTGCTGGTTTTCGCCAAGGGCGAAAAAGAGAAAGAGGCCCTCGATGCCGGGGCCGACCACGCGGGACTCGACGAGCTGCTGGCCAAGGTTAAGGGCGGCTGGTTGGAGTTCGACAAGGTCGTGGCCACTCCCGACGTGATGAGCCAGGTCTCCAAGCTCGGTCGCGTGCTGGGACCGCGCGGGCTGATGCCCAATCCCAAGACCGGGACCGTGACCTTCGACGTGGCCCAGGCCATTGCCCTGATCAAGGCCGGCAAGGTCGACTACAGGGTCGACAAGCTGGCCAACATTCATTCCCTGATCGGCAAGAGCTCCTTTGGCAAGGAAAAACTCCGGGAAAACATCCTGGCGTTAATGGAGAGCGTGAACAAGGCCAAGCCCAACACGGCCAAGGGCACTTATCTGAAGAACATCAGCGTATCGACGACCATGAGCCCGGGGATCAAAATCGATCCGGGCTCGATCATGGAAGCCCTGCGCTAGCACAGGAATAGATAGGACTGAGAATGTCGTCGAAGACCGCGGGCACCATTGAGGTTTAATCGGCCGCAACAGCCGTCCCGCGCAGACAGGCCGAAGCCTCCTGGGGCGACGGAATCTGTCATCGGCAGGTCCGTTAACAAAGCGGAAGGGGGTGTATGACTTGAACCGTGAACAGAAACAGAAGCTGGTCGCACGACTTCTCGAGGAGTACGACCGAGCACAGGCGGTGATGTTGGTCAACCCGATCGGGCTGACCGTGGAACAGGCCACCGCATTGCGCGAACAGCTCACGGAGCAGCAGGCGCGCATGGAAGTGGTCAAAAACACCATAACCAGACTGGCTGGGCAGGAAAACGACCTGGGCAAGTTCGACGAACTGCTCAGCGGTCCCAACGCCCTGGTGTTTTCCTATGGCGATCCGGTTGCCTGCGCCAAGGCGCTGGCCGACTACGCCAAGGAGCACCCCAAGTTCAGCCTTAAGGCCGGACTGCTCTCAGGTAAACTGATCTCCGACGATGAGATCAAGGCGCTGGCCAGGATGCCCTCGCGCGACGAGCTGCTGGCGCAGTTCGCCGGGCAGATGGAATCGATCGTGGCCGGTCTGCCCCGGGCGATGGGCGCAATCTTGCGCGGCATGCCCAACGTGATTCAGGCATTCATCAGCAAGCAAGAGGCCGCAGCCTAAGCGGCGCGGCTCTTAAAAAGGAGATATCAATGGCCGAGTTGACCCATGACGAGATAATGGACGCGATTGCCAAAATGAGCGTGCTCGAACTTTCCGAGCTGCTCAAAGAGTTCGAGGAGAAGTTCGGCGTGTCCGCGGCAGCCCCGATGATGATCGGCGCGATGCCCGCAGCCGGCGGCCAGGCAGATGCCGAGGCTGAAGAGCAGACCGAGTTCAACGTGATCCTGCTCGGACCCGGAGATAAAAAGATCCAGGTGATCAAAGAGGTGCGCGCGATTACCGGCCTGGGCCTGAAAGAGGCCAAGGAGCTGGTCGACAGCGCGCCCAAGGCGGTCAAAGAGGGCGTCAGCCAGGATGAGGCCAACGCGATCGTCGAGAAGCTGGAAGGAGCCGGGGCTCAGGTCGAGGTTAAGTAGTTTGCGTCTTGTATATCCTGTCCCGGGGTGAACCCTTTTCAGGAGGATGAACGTGGCCGGACAACTTGCCTTCGAGAAGAGGCTCCGTAAGAGCTTCGCACAGATAGAACAGATTATCGACATACCCAACCTGATAGAGATTCAGAACAAATCCTATCGGGACTTTCTGCAGGACCACCTTGCGCCGGACCAGCGCGAGGATATCGGCCTGCAGGCGGTATTCAAATCGGTCTTCCCGATCAAGGACTTCAACGGCACCAGCTCGTTGGAGTTTGTCGAGTATTCCCTGGAGACGCCCAAGTACGACGTACTGGAGTGTCGCCAGCGCGGGATGACGTACGCTGCTCCGTTCAAGGTCAAAATTAGACTGGTAGTCTGGGACATCCAGGAGAAGACCGGATCGACGAGCATTCGCGACGTCAAAGAGCAAGAGGTCTACTTCGGCGAAATCCCATTGATGACCGAGAACGGCACGTTCATCATCAACGGCACCGAGCGCGTGATCGTCAGTCAGCTGCATCGCTCTCCGGGCGTGTTCTTCGATCACGACAAGGGCAAGACCCACAGTTCGGGCAAGCTGCTGTACAACGCCAGGATCATTCCCTACCGGGGCAGCTGGGTCGACTTCGAGTTCGACAGTAAGGACATCCTCTACGTCCGGATCGACCGTCGACGCAAAATGCCGGCTACGATCCTGCTCAAGGCCCTGGAATACACCCCGAGCGAGATCCTCCATCGCTACTACGGCACCAACTACGATATCGAGGAAGTGCGCTTCGAGGGTCCGGGACGGATGATCAAGAAGGTCGTGCCCCAGGCCCTTCGCGGCCAGATGGCGACCAAGGAGATCAAGCATCCCAAGAGCGGCGAAGTGATCGTCAAGCGCGGCCGGCGGGTCAACCGCGCGGCATTGGCCGAGATCCAGAAGGCCAAGGTCGAGTGGATCCCCATCGGCGAGAGCGCGGTGATCGGTCGCCATGCGGCCTACGACATCGTCGATCCCGAGACCGGCGAGGTGCTGCTCGAATGCTCCGAGGAGATCAGCGACCAGGCGTTCAGCCTGATCATCGAGCGCTCGATTCCGCAGTTCGGCCTGCTGTGGTCCGGACAGACGAGCCCCAGCCCGACCCTGCGCGACACATTGGCCAACGACAAGGTCACCTCGCCGCTGGAAGCCAAGGTCGAGATCTACAAACGGCTGCGGCCCGGCGATCCGCCGACCCTGGAGACCTCCAATTCGCTGTTCAACAATCTGTTCTTCAATCCCGAGCGCTACGATCTGAGCAAGGTCGGCCGGGTGAAGATGAACTTCAAGCTCGGCCGGGATGAGCCGCTGGAACGCCAGACGCTGGACCGCGAGGACATTTTGGCCGTGGTCTTCTACCTGGTGAACCTCAAAGAGGGCTCGGGCGAGACCGACGACATCGATCATCTGGGCAACCGTCGCGTGCGCGCCGTGGGCGAGCTGGTCGAGAATCAGTACCGCATCGGCCTGGTGCGCATGGAGCGTGCGATCCGCGAGCGGATGAGCCTGCAGGAGATCGACACCCTGATGCCGCACGACCTGATCAACGCCAAGCCGGTCAGCGCGGTGATCAAGGAGTTCTTCGGCTCCTCGCAACTCTCGCAGTTCATGGACCAGACCAATCCGCTGTCCGAGATCACCCACAAGCGGCGCCTCAGCGCCCTGGGACCCGGAGGTCTGACCCGCGAGCGCGCCGGGTTCGAGGTGCGCGACGTGCACACCACGCATTACGGCCGCGTCTGTCCGGTCGAGACCCCCGAGGGTCCGAACATCGGACTGATCGCCAGCCTCTCGACCTTTGCGCGTATCGACGAGTACGGCTTCATCGAGACCCCGTACCGCAAGGTCGATACCGAAAAGGGACAGGTGACCGAGGATGTGGAGTTCCTTTCCGCGCTCAAGGAGGAGAACCACACCATCGCTCAGGCCAACGCGCCGCTTGACGATAACAGCCGCTTTACCCGCGAGCTGATCACCGCGCGCCGCTCCTCGGACGTGGTGATCGTACCGCGCGAAGAGGTCGACCTGATGGACGTCTCACCGCACCAGCTGGTGTCGGTGGCGGCGAGCCTGATCCCGTTTTTGGAGCACGACGACGCCAACCGCGCGCTGATGGGATCGAACATGCAGCGCCAGGCCGTGCCGCTGCTCAAGACCCGCGCTCCGCTGGTCGGCACCGGCATGGAGAAGGTCGTGGCCCAGGACTCGGGCGTGACCGTCATCGCCCTCCGCGGCGGCTTGGTCGAAAGCGTCGACGCCGGCAGGATCGTGATCAAGGTCAACGAGCGCGAGAAGAGCGAGCTCGAGGCCGGGGTCGACATCTACAATCTGATCAAATACCAACGCTCCAACCAGAACACCTGCGTCAACCAAAAGCCGATCGTCAACAAGGGCGAGCGGGTGCGCGTCGGCCAGATCATCGCCGACGGCCCCTCGACCGACATGGGCGAGCTGGCACTGGGCCAGAACGTGATGGTCGCCTTCATGCCCTGGAGCGGATACAACTACGAGGACTCGATCCTGATCAGCGAGAAGATGATCAAGGAGGATCGCTTCACCAGCATCCACGTCGAGGTCTTCGAGTGCGTCAGCCGCGACACCAAGCTCGGACGCGAGGAGATCACCCGCGACATTCCCAACGTCTCCGAGGAGGCGCTGAAGGACCTGGACGAGTCGGGCATTATCCGCATCGGCGCCGAGGTCAACCACAACGACATCCTGGTAGGCAAAATCACTCCCAAGGGCGAGACTCAGCTCAGCCCCGAGGAGAAGCTGCTGCGGGCGATCTTCGGCGAAAAGGCCGGCGACGTGCGCGATACATCGCTCAGCGTCTCGCCGGGCGTCAGCGGCATCGTGATCGACGCCAAGGTCTTCAGCCGTAAGGGGATCGAAAAGGACGAGCGCGCCAAAGAGATCGAGGACATCGAGGTCGCCAAGATCCTCCAGGACCAGGAGGACGAGATCCGCATCATTGAAGAGGGCGCCCGCGACACCATGCGCCGCATCGTGCTCAACAAGACCCTCAGCGCCAACCTCAGCGACGCCGGCGGCCGCAAAGTGCTGTTCAAAAAGGGAATCAAAATTTCGCCCGCGGTGTTCGATGAAATTCCGACATCAGCGCTGCGCGACCTGAGCCTCAAAGAGGATCAGGCCGAGGCTAAAGTGCGCAAGTCCATCGAACAGCTCGATCAGCAGATCGACCTGGTGCGCATCGTGTTCAACAACAAGATCGGCAAGCTCAAGAAGTCCGACGAGATGGCGCCGGGCGTGATTAAGATGGTCAAGGTCTACGTGGCGATCAAGCGCCGCCTGAGCGTGGGCGACAAGATGGCCGGACGCCACGGCAACAAAGGCGTACTCAGCCGGATCGTGCCCACCGAGGACATGCCGTACATGGAAGACGGCACGCCGATCGACATGGTGCTCAATCCGCTGGGAGTCCCCAGCCGAATGAACGTCGGTCAGATTCTCGAGACCCATCTGGGCTGGGCCGCGCACGCCCTGGGCGAGCAGATCGACCGCCAGATCGCGGCAAACTGGTCCGGCGACGCCATGCGCAAGCAGCTCAAGACGATCTACGACTCGCCGTCGATCAGGAAGATGCTCGACGAGGCGTCGAGCGACGAGATCATCGAGCTGTGCAAGCAGATCGGCGACGGCGTGCTGATGGCCAGCCCGGTGTTCGACGGCGCGCCCGAGGGAGAGATTAAAAAGTACCTCAAGCTGGCCAGCCTGCCCACGAGCGGGCAGGCTACGCTGTTCGACGGCCGCTCCGGCGAGCCGTTCGACCACGACGTCACCGTGGGTGTGATGTACATGATGAAGCTTCACCATCTGGTGGACGACAAGATCCACGCGCGCTCCATCGGGCCCTACAGCCTGGTCACCCAGCAGCCGTTGGGCGGCAAGGCGCAGTTCGGCGGTCAGCGCCTGGGCGAGATGGAGGTCTGGGCGATGGAAGCCTACGGCGCCGGCTACGCCCTGCAGGAATGCCTGACGGTCAAGAGCGACGACGTGGCCGGACGCGCCAGAATGTACGAGTCGGTGGTTAAGGGCGACTGCACACTCGAACCGGGCTTGCCCGAAAGCTTCAAGGTGATGATCAAAGAGTTGCAGAGCCTCGGCCTGGACGTCGAATTGATCGAGGAACAGGAAGAGGATTACGAGGGAGCGTCGTCCGAGCCGAGTAGGCCCGCGTCGAGTTCGTCGAAGCTCTGATCGAGACCAAAGCACATCAGCCCACCCCTTGGGAGGGAACGCTGTGAAGGATATTTACAATCTCTTCGAGAAGCCGAAAAACCCGAGGACGATCAAGGCGCTGAAGATCGCCCTGGCCAGTCCCGAGCAGATCCGCGAGTGGTCTTACGGCGAGGTCAAAAAGCCCGAGACCATCAACTACCGCACGTTCAAGCCTGAGCGCGACGGACTGTTCTGCGCCAAGATCTTCGGTCCGGTCAAGGACTTCGAGTGCAACTGCGGCAAGTACAAGCGGATGAAGCACCGCGGCATCATTTGCGAGAAATGCGGGGTCGAGGTAATCCAGAGCAAGGTGCGCCGCGAGCGCATGGGGCACATCAGCCTCGCCACGCCCGTGGCCCACATCTGGTTCCTCAAGAGCCTGCCCAGCCGTATCGGCGCACTGCTGGACATGACGTACAAGGAGCTGGAGAAGGTCCTGTACTTCGAGATGTACATCGTGATCGACCCCGGCCGCACCGACCTTAACGAGGGCGAGTTGCTCTCCGAAGAGCGCTTTCGCGAGATCGCCGACGAGTACGGCGAAGAGGCGTTCCGCGCCGGTATGGGCGCCGAAGCAATTAAGAAGATGCTCGCCAAGCTCGACCTGGAAAATCTCTCGATCGAGCTGCGTGCCGAGCTGCGCAGCACCAAGGCCGACGCCAAGCGCAAGCGCCTTTCCAAACGGCTGAAGGTGATCGAGGCTTTCCGCGACTCGGGCAACCGTCCCGAGTGGATGATCCTCGACGTGGTGCCGGTGATCCCGCCGGACCTGCGGCCGCTGGTGCCGCTGGAGGGCGGCCGCTTCGCGATTTCCGACCTCAACGATCTATACCGTCGGGTGATCAACCGCAACAACCGGCTCAAACGACTGCAGGAGCTCAACGCGCCCGAGATCATCATCAAGAACGAGAAGCGCATGCTGCAAGAGGCGGTGGACGCGCTGTTCGACAACGGCCGCCGCGGCCGGGTGATCACCGGCCCCAACAAGCGTCCGCTCAAGTCGCTCTCGGACATGCTCAAGGGCAAGCAGGGGCGCTTCCGTCAGAACCTGCTGGGCAAGCGCGTGGACTACTCCGGCCGTTCGGTGATCGTGGTCGGTCCCGAGCTGCGGCTGCATCAGTGCGGCCTGCCCAAGAAGATGGCCCTCGAACTGTTCAAGCCGTTCATTTACAACCTGCTCGAGGAGCGCGGCTTCGTCACCACGATCAAGTCGGCCAAGAAGATGGTCGAAAAAGAGAAGCCCGAGGTCTGGGACATTCTCGACGAGGTGATCCGCGAACACCCGGTGATGCTCAATCGCGCGCCGACCCTGCACCGTTTGGGCATCCAAGCCTTTGAGCCGGTGCTGATCGAGGGCAAGGCGATTCAGCTGCACCCGCTGGTCTGCGCCGCGTTCAACGCCGACTTCGACGGCGACCAGATGGCGGTCCACGTACCGCTGTCGATCGAGGCCCAGATCGAGGCCCGCGTACTGATGATGTCGACCAACAACATCCTCAGCCCGGCCCACGGTAAGCCGATCATCGTTCCGACCCAGGACATGGTCCTCGGGATTTACTACATGACCCGCGATCGCATCGGCGCCCGGGGCGAGGGCAAGGCCTTCTCCTCGTGCGACGAGGTGCACACCGCACTGGCCAACGGCGCGGTGGAACTTCAGTCGCGGATTGAAGTGCGGATGGACCTCGATGACGGCCAAGGCGAGCGGCGCGTGGAAAGCACCGTGGGCCGCGTCTTACTGCGCGACATCGTGCCCGCCGACATCCCGTTCAGCGTTTACAACAAGGTGATGGATAAGAAGTCGATCGCCGGATTGATCGACACCTGCTATCGCGCCTCGGGCAACAAGGCCACGGTGCTGCTGGCCGACCGGCTGCGCGCCTTTGGCTTCAAGTATTCGACTCAGGCCGGGATCTCGATCTGCATCGACGACATGCTCGTTCCCGAGGACAAAGAAAACTACATCGGCAACAGCAACGATCTGGTGGCCGAGATCACCGAGCAGTACCAAGAGGGCCTGATCACCGACGGCGAGCGCTACAACAAGGTGATCGACATCTGGGCCAACGCCACCGAGGACATCTCAAAGGCGATGATGCAGCGCATGGGCCTGGAAACGGTAACCGACGTCCAGGGTGATAACATCCAGGTGCCGAGCCTGAACTCGATCTTCATCATGGCCGACTCCGGCGCGCGCGGCTCTGTCGCTCAGATCCGCCAGCTCGCCGGGATGCGCGGCCTGATGGCCAAGCCCTCGGGCGAGATCATCGAGACTCCGATTACGGCCAACTTCCGCGAGGGGTTGACCGTGCTGCAGTACTTCATCTCTACGCACGGCGCGCGCAAGGGACTGGCCGATACCGCGCTGAAGACCGCCAACTCCGGCTACCTGACGCGTCGCTTGGTCGACGTGGCCCAGGACACAGTGATCACGATGGAAGACTGCAAGACCCTCGACGGGATCTACGTCTCCTCGCTGGTCGAGGGCGGCGAGATCATCGAGCACGTGGGCGATCGCATTCTGGGCCGCGTGGCGCTGCAGGACGTAATCGACCCGGTCAACGAGGAAGTGTTGATCAAGGCCAACGAGCAGATCACCGAGCGGCACGTAATGCTGCTTGAGGATCGCGGCATCGAGCGCGTGCTGATCCGTTCGGTGCTGACCTGCGAGGCCAAGCGCGGCGTGTGCGCCAACTGCTACGGCCGCGACCTGTCCTCGGGCAAGATGGTCAACCTCGGCGAGGCCGTGGGCGTGATCGCCGCACAGTCGATCGGCGAGCCGGGCACCCAGCTGACGATGCGTACCTTCCACATCGGTGGTACGGCCAGCAGGCGCGTCGAGCAGTCGACGCTGACCTCGCGCGGCTCGGGCATCGTGGTCTTCAACAACGAGAACCTGGTGCTCGACCGCCAGGACGCGCAGATCGTGATGAACCGCAACAGCGAGATCGTGATCACCGACGAAGCGGGGCGCGAGCGCGAGCGCTACCGCCTGGTTTACGGCGCCAAGCTCTACGTCGCCAAGGGCGAGAAGATCAAAGTCGGCCAGCTGTTGGCCGAGTGGGATCCCTACACCAACCCGATCCTGACCGACGTCGCCGGCAAGGTGAAGTTCGGCGACATCACCGAGGGCGACACGATGGTCGAGCAGGTCGACACCGTGACCGGCCTGTCGCACAAGGTGGTGATCGAGCCCAAAGATCCGACCAGTCGGCCGCGCGTCTCGATCAAGGACGACCGCGGACGTACGCAGAAGATCTCGGCCTTGGGCCGCGACGCACGCTACCTGCTGCCGGTCGGCGCCAACATCTACGTCAACGAGGGCGACCGCGTGGAGCCCGGCGACGTCATCGCCAAGATCCCGCGCGCCACGACCAAGACCAAGGACATCACCGGCGGACTGCCGCGCGTGGCCGAGCTGTTCGAGGCGCGCAAACCCAAGGAGTACGCGATCATTTCCGAGATCGACGGCCGCGTGACCTTCGGCGAGGACATTAAGGGCAAGCGCCGGGTAATCGTCGAGCCCGAGATCGGCGAGAAGGCCGAGTACCTGATCCCCAAGGGCAAGCACATCAGCGTGCACGAGGGCGACTACGTGCGCGCCGGCGAGCCGCTGATGGACGGCTCGTCCAATCCGCACGACATCCTGCAGGTGCTCGGCGAGAAAGAGCTGGCGCGCTATCTGGTCGACGAGGTGCAGGAGGTCTACCGTCTGCAGGGCGTGAAGATCAACGACAAGCACATCGAGGCCATCGTGCGACAAATGCTGCGCCGCGTCAAAATCACCGACATCGGCGACACCAACTTCCTGGTCGGAGCACAGGTCGAGAAGGCGGTGTTCAAGGCCGAGAACGAGCGGATGTTGGAAATCGACGGCATGCCGGCCGTTGGCGAGCCGATGCTGTTGGGAATTACCAAAGCCAGCCTCTCGACCGAGAGCTTCCTCTCCGCGGCCGCGTTCCAGGAGACGACCAAGGTGCTGACCGAGGCTTCGATCAGCGGCAAGACCGATTTCCTGCGCGGCCTCAAAGAGAACGTGACCATGGGCCGTCTGATTCCGGCCGGAACCGGGACGCCCAAGTACAACGAGCTCGAGGTCGACGTTGATATGCCAGAAGAATTTCTCGACGATGACGAGTACGAAAATGAGGGAGAAGAAGTTCCCGTTTAGTACTTGACAGTCGTTGCCAAGCCTGCTAAATTCCTCGCCTCTTGAGGCCGGGAATACCGGCATGGGAAACATCTTTACAGAAAGCAAGACGGACAGTTTATGCCGACGGTCAACCAGATGATACGCAAGGGTCGCAACCCGCAGAAGTCCAAAACGGGCGCACCGGCGCTGCAAAGCTGCCCCCAGAAACGGGGCGTATGTACGCGGGTATACACGACGACTCCCAAGAAGCCGAATTCCGCTCTGCGCAAGGTGGCTCGTATCAGGCTGACCAACAGCATCGAGGTCACCGGATACATTCCGGGCGAGGGACACAATCTTCAAGAGCACTCTGTGGTGCTGATCCGCGGCGGCCGCGTCAAGGATCTGCCCGGAGTGCGCTACCACATTATTCGTGGCAAGCTCGACTCCTCGGGCGTGGCCAACCGTAATCAGCGTCGCAGCAAGTACGGCACGAAGAAACCGAAGTGACGGGGTTGACAGATGCCGCGCAAAGGTAACGTACCAAAAAGAGAGATCCTGCCGGATCCGAAATTCAACGACAAGCAGGTCGCCCGCTTTGTCAATTGCATGATGCTCGGCGGCAAGAAGTCTACCGCCGAACAGATCATGTACAGGGCATTCGACCTGATCGAGGGCCGGACCAAAGAAGATCCGCTCAAGGTCTTTAAAAACGCGATCGAGAACGTCAAGCCCAACGTCGAGGTTAAAAGCCGGCGCGTTGGCGGCTCGACCTATCAGGTTCCGGTCGAGGTTCGTCCCGATCGGCGTCAGGCCCTGGCCACGCGCTGGATCATCAACTTCTCGCGCAACCGCGGGGAAGACAGCATGGTCGAGCGTTTGGCCGGCGAGCTGCTCGACGCATACAACGGTCGCGGCAACGCAGTGAAGAAAAAAGAGGACACCCACAAAATGGCCGAGGCCAATAAAGCCTTCAGCCATTACAGGTGGTAGTGAATACAGCGCAGATGATCATGATGAGTTTCATCGGTCACGAGAGGACTGCCGGTTATGGCACGCCAGGTTTCGCTACAGCGAACACGCAATATCGGAATCATGGCGCACATCGACGCGGGCAAGACCACAACGACCGAAAGGGTTCTTTACTACACAGGCGTTAGTCACAAGATGGGCGAGGTCCACGACGGGACCGCCCAAATGGACTATATGCCACAAGAGCAGGAGCGCGGCATCACCATTACGGCGGCCGCGACAACCTGCCTCTGGCGTGATCATCGGATCAACATCCTGGACACGCCGGGGCACGTCGATTTTACGATCGAGGTGGAACGCTCTTTGAGAGTTTTAGACGGCAGCATCGCAGTGTTTTGCTCTGTAGGTGGTGTCGAGCCTCAATCAGAAACGGTCTGGAGGCAAGCCGATCGTTACGGCGTGCCGAAGATTGCGTTCGTCAACAAAATGGACCGGATAGGGGCCGATTTCTACAAGGTGATGGATCAAATAAAAGCCAGGCTGGGCGCAGTCCCGCTGGCGATCCAACTCCCGATCGGCTCCGAGAATGAGTTTGAGGGCGTCGTGGACCTTATCGATCGCAAGGCGATCATTTGGGACGACGAGTCGTTGGGCGCCGAGTTCCGCATCTCCGAACTGGAGGGGGAACTCGCCGAACAGGCGCAGGCCTGGCGCGCCAAGTTGGTCGAGACCCTAGCCGACCACGACGACAAGCTCCTTGAGCTTTTCCTTTCCGATCAATCCATTTCCGACGACGAACTGCGTGGCGCTATTCGCCGCGCGACTCTCGGGCTGAGGCTCGTACCGGTGTTGTGCGGGGCGGCTTTTCGCAACAAAGGGATTCAACCGTTGCTCGACGCAGTGGTCCAATACCTGCCAAGCCCCCTGGACGTACCGCCGATCTCCGGCATCAATCCGCGCAAAGAGCGCGAGGAGCAGCGACCGCCCGACGACGATGGCCCACTGTGCGCTTTGGCGTTCAAGGTCCAGACCGATTCGTACGTGGGCCAGCTGTGTTACCTGCGGATCTACTCGGGAAAGGTCAAGGCCGGTTCATCGGTCTACAACGCCACGAAGGATCGCAAGGAACGCATCGGAAGGTTGCTCAAGATGCACGCCAACAAGCGCGAAGACGTCAAGGAGGCCTACTCCGGCGACATCCTCGCAGCCGTTGGTTTGCATCACACGATCACCGGAGACACCCTGTGTTCGATGGATCGGCCGATCGTGCTCGAGGGACTGAATTCCCCCGAGCCCGTGATCAGCATCGCCATCGAGCCCAAGACGCAGACCGACCAGGAGCGACTGTCCGAGAGTCTGGCCAAGATCGCAGTCGAGGATCCGACCTTCAAGGTCCGAGTCGACGAGGAGACCTGCCAGACGCTAATCAGCGGGATGGGCGAGCTTCATCTGGAGATCATCGTCGATCGGCTGATGCGCGAGTTCTCGGTCAAGGCCAACGTGGGCAAGCCACAGGTGGCCTACAAAGAGACTCTGGCGGCGGCGGGCAGCGCAAAGGCGGTCTACGAGCGACAGACGGGCAACCGCGGCCACTACGGCAAGGTTGTTTTGGAAGTCGCGCCGACCCAGCGCGGATCGGGCCTTGGTTTCATCAACAAGACCCACGGCGCCGTGCCCAAAGAGTTCATCCCGTTCGTGGAACGGGGGGTGCGCGAGTCGCTGGATAGCGGAACACTGGCTGGATACCCGGTGATCGACGTAGAGGTGAAGCTGGTTGACGGCGATTACCACGATGTCGATTCCAACGACATCGACTTCAAGATTGCCGCTCAGATGGCCTTTGCCAACGCGGCCAAACAGGTCGGGAGCAAACTGCTCGAACCGCTGATGGCCGTCGAGATCGTCACCCCCGAGGAACACCTCGGCGACGTGATCGGCGATTTGAACTCGCGGCGCGGCAGGATCAAGGCGATGGAGGCTCGAGGGCAGATGCATGTTGTGCACGCCGAGGTGCCGCTGGCTGAGATGTTCGGTTATTCGACCGACCTGCGCAGCCAGACCCAGGGGCGCGCCACCTATACGATGCAGTTTGACAGGTATGAGGAAGTGCCTGCTCAGCTGGCGCAAGAGATAGTGACCCGCATTCGCGGATATTAAGGAGGCTCAGAGGATGGCCAAGGAAAAATACAATCGTAATAAGCCACATCTCAATGTTGGTACGATTGGTCACATCGATCACGGCAAGACGACGTTGACCAGTGCGATTACCAAGGTGATGTCTGATAAAGGGTT